>CAKUDT010000012.1 GCA_934645125.1 uncultured Eggerthellaceae bacterium | reverse complement strand
GCCAACGCAGACGCCTGCCCCTAGAAGCTGAAGTAGTTGCGCGGGTTCGTGGGCGTGCCGTTGATGACCAGCTGGAAGTGCAAGTGCGGACCCGTGGACAGACCTGTGGAGCCAACGTAGCCAATGCACGTACCGGCTTGCACCGATTCACCCACATACGCTGCGGTTTGGCTCTGATGCATGTAGATAGTCTGCACGCCATTGCCATGGTCAACAATGACGGAATTGCCGCCTGTACCATACCAGCCCACGAACGTCACAATGCCAGGGCCAGAAGAATAAATAGGCGTACCCGAAGAAGCACCCAGGTCAATGCCGTTATGCGAACCCGTAATAGGGGAATAACCAAACTCGCAGGTCACGCCGTAGTAGCTGGTAGGCTTCACCCAACCGTCGAAATAGCTGGAATCGAACAATTCGCCACCGCTACCAGGATCAGTCCACGTGCTACCGCTGCCGCCACCGCTCGATGCTTGCTGCGCTTTCTGACGCGCTTCCTCCTCTTCGGCGGCTGCTTGTTCTTCTCGCGCGATTAAATCGGCAATCTCGCTGTTCATCGACTCAAGCTCGGAAGCAAGTTGCGAAGAAGTCTCGGCGATTGTCTGACTTGCTTTCTGCGCGCGTTCAAGCTCTTCTTTAGCAATGGCACTCTGCTCCGCGTATTCCTCGGCGGCAGCCTCGGCTTCGGCGCGTGCTTGGCGGTTCTCTTCCACCAGCGCAGCGTCTTGATTGTTGATGGCTGCCAGAGCGTCCCAGGTGGTCAGGAATTCCTCAAAAGATCCCGCACCCAGAAGAACATCCAAGAACGACATGGCGCCGCCGCTGCGATACATCGAGGTCACACGGGTGCTCAAGCGAGCCTGCGTTTCAGTAATCTTTTGCTCAGCTGCTTCTTTACGATCAAGCGCATCCTGCTTGGCAGCTTCCGCGGCATCGTATTTTTCCGTTGCCTCGTCTTCAACTTCGCGTGCTTCGACCAACTGGTTGGAAAGCTCATCGATACGCGCAGACAGCTCGTCAGCCTGCGCCTGCTTGTCTTCAGCCTGAGCGCGCAGCTCGGCGGATGTTTCGGCGTACGCCGCCGCGGGAACACCCACCAAAGAGACGGCCAGCACACCCGAAAGCATGCAAGCAAGCAGCGCCCGAGAAGTGCGTTTTACGGTTAAAATCATGTTTGCACCTTCAAAATAGGGTATGAATTTCTTCATGATACCAGGTGAAGCGCGCCTTGGCGAAAAACGCGACAAAAGCTGCACAAAGGTATGAAGACGCCGTGAAGGTGCAGGTGCAAACGCTGCCTAAGCGCACAGCGAATGCCGAAGCCGCATGGCCGCAGCCGCAAGCATACCGCCGCATACATCCGCCGCGCACAACGCAGCTGGCGACACTGCCGTTACAGGGCGCGGCATCGCCCGCTCACCCACTCGCTAAAAGAACGTGCGAGCAATGCGGGAGTAGAACGATTCCTTCTTGTAGAACAGCAGGCGCACGGGTTTTTCGGCGCAACGCACCACCACGCGCTCGATAGGCGTGGGGAAGCTGAGTGCCGTGCCATCAAGCTGCACCTCGGTAAACGTGTAGCCCTCGGCAAAGTCGAAGGCGGCCTCTACCACATCGTGACGCTCGGTGACAATCGCGCGCGATTGCAGCGTGTGCGATGCCAGCGGAACCACCACCATACCTTCAACACCAGGCGAAATAAGCGGTCCACCTGCGGAAAGAGCATACGCGGTAGAGCCGGTGGCCGTTGCAACAATAAGCCCATCGCCGCGCAGAGTGCATAAATCCTCACCCGAAATGCTCAAATGCGCCTCCAAGTTGCGCGGAAACGAACCGCGTGAAATGGTCACTTCGTTGAGCGCCGTGAAAATGCGTCCGTCGTTGCCAGCGCTGTTGCCAACGCCATCCCCGGCACCAACGCCGCCGCTCACCTCATCCCACTCATCGCCGAACGCACCGCGCGTGCCACCAGGCACGTCATCGCCTTCGCATTCGACTTCCACCAGCAAGCACGCGCGCCGATCCTCGGTCACATCGCCCGCCAACGCAGCCGCCACCAAAGGGATAACGCCTTCCTCGCTGGGGTTCGCCAGAAAACCCAAATTCCCAAAGTTAATGCCCAAAACGGACGCATCAAACAACATGGCCACACGCGCTGTGCGCAGAATCGTGCCATCGCCGCCCAACGCAACCGCCAGATCAAACGGGCGAATGCCGGCATCTTCCAACGCGCGATCGTTGTTCACGGCACCAACAGCAAGATGCTCCGGCGTGGGTAAATCCACCGAAAGCACCACATCGTTTTCAATGCCCTGCGTGGAAAAATATGCCGCCAACAGCATCGATGCATCGTACGCCGAAGGGTTCGCATTATTTACCACCGTTAGCACGCGCATGGTTTATGCCTCCAGCGCGCGGCACTGCGCACGCTCGCCTTGCCCGAAGAACTGGCGATACCACACGATAAACGAGTAGAACGACCAGATTTTCTGCATGTTGGAAACCGCGCCGCTCTTATGTTCATCCAACAGCTCCATAAGCTTTTCCGGCACAAAGAATTCCGCAGCCTCGGGGCTCAAAAACGCCTCTTTCACCTGCTCGTAGTACTTTTCTTCGCGCAACCACGTGGCAAGCGGGCTGGGGAAACCCAACTTCGGCTTATTGAATACGCGCTCGGGCAAATGGCGCGACGCCGCACGGCGCAGCGCAATCTTCTCGTGATCGTCGCATGCACGATACTTCGCAGGAATGGTCAGCGCCAGCTCAAGCACTTCGCGATCCAAAAACGGAACGCGCAGCTCAAGCGAATGCGCCATGGACATGCGGTCGGCCTTCAAAATGATGTCGTAAATCATCCACGTCTTGATGTCCACATACTGCAGTTGCGTTACGCCATCAAGCCCCGCTACCTCGTCGTAATACGGCTTGGAGTAGATCTGCGGCGCGTCAATTGCAATCTTATCCTTCAAATACTGCTGGCGCTCGTCGTTTTCGAACACGTAATCGGCACGCGAGTTGCGCTCCCACGGTTTCATGGCGCCGTGCGTTAGGAAATGCTTGCCCTTCACCGCCGGCAAAGCACCCGCCAGCGCACCCGCAAGCGAACGCAAGAACTGCGGATATTTGCGCTGGTAGCTGTACAGATGATCCTCTTGCGTATAGTTCGGATAGCCGCCAAACAGCTCGTCGGCGCCTTCGCCAGAAAGCACTACCTTCACGTGCTTCGCAGCGTTTTGACACAGGAAATACAGCGGATTTTCAGACGGGTTCGGCAGCGGCTCGTCCAGATAATATTGGATGTCGGGCATGCAATCGAAGAAATCATCGGCAGAAATCTTGTTCGCAATATTCGGCGCACCCAGCTCTTCGGAAAAGCTTTGCGCATACGGAAGCTCGCTGTACTGCTCTTCTTCGTAGCCCACGGAAAACGTGCGGATGCTTGAGCCGCCGCGGAACACGCGCTCCACCACAAAGCTCGAATCCACGCCCGAGCTCAAAAAGCCGCCGACCTCAACATCGGCAATCTGATGCGCGCGCACAGAATCCGTGAACACTTCCTCTATACGATCGGCCCATTCGTCAAGAGACAGCGTTTCGTCAATCTTGTACTCGAACTCATAGTAGCGCGCCGTTTCAAACGCGCCCGTGGCAAAATCCCAGGTGAACCAACTGGCAGGCTGCAGCTTATACACGCCTTTGAACAGGGTTTTCTCGTTGGGAATATACTCATACGACAAGTAATTCGGAATTTCTTCGCGCACGATTTCCTTCACGAAACCCGGATGATCCAAGAAGCTCTTGATTTCCGATCCGAACAGGAACTGCCCGTTTTCGTTGTAGTAGTAGAAGGGCTTGATGCCGAAAATGTCGCGCGCGCCGAACAGCTGACGCGTTTGCGTGTCCCAAATAACGAACGCGAACATGCCACGCAGCTTATCAAGCACGCCGCGGCCCCATTCCTCGTAACCGTGAAGGATGGTCTCGGTATCGGAATGCGTGGCAAACGTGTGGCCCGCCGCCAGCAATTCCTCGCGAAGCTCCTGGTAGTTGTAGATTTCGCCGTTGAACACAATGATTTTCGTGCCGTCTTCGTTCGCCATGGGTTGGCGTCCGCCCTCAAGGTCGATAATGGACAGGCGACGATGCGCCAGTGCCATGAAATCATCCACGTAGAACGTGGCGTCGTCGGGGCCACGATGCGCAATGCGATCGCCCATCAGTTGCGCCACGCGCAGGGGGTCGCTCACCACATCGGTAACAGCAAAACCGGTAAAACCGCACATATCAGTTCACTTTCCGTCAAGGCTCTTATGCCATTGGACCTGGATTGTCGGCTGGCTGCCAGCAAAAGCCATCTTCCTATTTGCGCCGCCCTAGGCGCCAAACCGCTGGCCTGCTCCCTTACCCGCAAACCGCAAAACCAATCAATCTACCAGGACTTTTATCGATACATCTCCATTAAATCTTTCGCCGGCGCACCGCACTCCTGCACGCAGCGCCATGCCAGCACGTTCAGCGCATCCACAATCGGAGCGCCTTCCATGCGCACGGGAACAGGCACCAGCGAAAGCTCGGTGCAGCCCAAAATAATACCGTCGCAGCCGGCATCTACAATCTTGAGGCACAGCGCGCAAAATGCTTCGGTATCAGGCTTAATTCCCGCTTTCACCTGGTCGTAAATGATGCTCATGACCAGTTTTTGGTCCTCCTCTTCAGGGGAAGCAGCCGCCACGCCACACGCCGCCAACGCCCGATCGTACACCTGCGTTGCCAACGTTCCATCGGTGGCCAGCACGGCGCATTTCGTCACGCCCAGCCGCTTCACGAACGCCGCCGTTTCATCCAGCATATTCACGAAACGCGCACGCGAAAGACCTGCGGAAACAGCATCAAGCGCGGCGTGAGCGGTATTGCACGGCGTGGATAAAACGTCGCAGCCCAGCGCTTCAAGCTGCAGCGCCGCCTGGTTCATGGACGGCACAAACGATGGCGCACCTTCCACGCCTAAAAGATAATCGGTGCGATTCGGAATACCTGGCCGGTTCAGGATATCGATGTCAAGATGCTCCTGGTCAGAGGCAACATCGGTATACTCCACCACGCGCTGGAAAAACAGCGCCGTAGCGGCAGGCCCTACGCCTCCAATCACACCCAGCTTCTTGTAATCAGCCATGTCAAAGCAGCCTTTTCGTTTGCCCAATACGCAAATGCTCATTATAACGTCTGCACGCAGCGACCCAAATTAATTCAACGTTAAAGCGCAAAAGCAGGCGAAGGGGCCGGCGCCGCACGCAGCTCCCGCTCGTGCTGCAACGCGACCACCGCGGCGCCACAACACGTCCGACCTACGTCGCACGGATCGCAGCACCACAGGTCCACATGTAGCGCGAGCGATGCGCGCCGGCCGCCGGCTCCTTCCCCACCGAACGCTAATCGTTCACGTGGCGCTTGTTGAAGCACTGCGCATACTGCTGGCGATAGTTGCGTTGATTCATGCGGAAGCTCAACCAGCGCAAAAGCGACTTGTCATCCTCACTCCAATAGCTCTGCTTCACCTTGCCCGCCGCAATCAAGCGCTCAATGCGCGCGAGCATTTCCGCATCGCTTGTGTACGTGCGAATCACGTCCAGCGGGATCATGGTCCACAGCACTTCGTCGTCAAGCGTGGCAATATCGCAGGGCTCGTTGCGCTGCTCCAGCACGTCTTGCACCAGGTAGCGCGCAAGATTCTTGCACGACGCCGTGGTGAAGTAGCTCGAACGACCCTGGCGCGGATTGATTTCGAACAGCTTGAACGAACCATCGCGCTCGTCGTACTTCAGGTCGAAATTCGAGAAGCCCACGTAGCCGATTTCCTCCAAGAAACCCCTGATGCGGGCGTTGATGTCTTCGTTGTAACCCGTCATAATGGCGCCATAGCTGCCAATGCCCAGCGGCGTGTGCTCTTCCAGCACCACATCACCCAGACACTGCATGGTCACGCGACCCGTGCGGTCGCTGTAGCAGTTCATCACGCGCATGTGGGTATCGTCGCCCGGAATAAAATCCTGCACAATCATGGCGTCATCGTAGCTCGACGAATACACGCCCGTCAGAATCTGCTCAAGCTCGCTTGCGTTATCGCAGATGAACGCCTTTTTTTTGCCAGGATATTCGCAATTCCAGTATGCCACGCTATTCGACGGCTTCACGATAATAGGATACGGGAACGGCGGCTCGTAGTCGCGCCAGTTCTCCGCCGTTACTTCGCTGGTTTTCGGGAACTCCAGCCCAAAACGCAGACACGTGTCGTAGAAACGCTCTTTCGTGGACAAAAGGTCGAACTGATCAGGGCTCATGATGCTGAACAGGAAGTAATCGCGCAGCGCGTCCTGATTGCGCACGAGCATTTTCGTGTAGTTGTCGCCGCACGGCGCAAGCACCATGGTCTGCCCGGCGTGTGCGTCGGCAAAGGAGCGCAGCGTACGCACGAACACCTCGTCGTCTTCCAGGTTCGGCTCGGTCACGTCAATGGACATCAGCTTGCTGTGCTGGCAAATGTGAAACGCGCCCTTGCAAATAGTGTGCGAGGTCTTGCCATATTCTTCGAAAAACGAACGCGCCATGCCATAAGCGTTGGCGTCTCCTCCCAGCAAAACGGGGGTGAACTGCAAATCGGTACTCACTTCTACTCTTTTCCGCTCTTTCGATGAAATCCCTTCATCTTTTCTGTAACTGGTTCATTATAGATGAGTTACCTTGATGCAGCTTTTTGCGCAGGCGCATGCCCCGAAAAGTTTCATACTACGGCTTTTGCCGCAGATGGTGGCGAAGGGTCCGGCGCAGCAAGTGCCAGCAACGCTGCAAGTGGCACCGGATGCTGCAAGCGATGACGTTGCAGGCAAGAGCCAGGTGCAGCAAAAGCGCCAAGGGCATCAGGTTTTCTAGATTTGCGTTTTACGATGTTCATGCGAAAGGGACGAAAGCTTTGGGTAAACACGTGCTAAGCGAGCAGGGCGAAATCAAGGGCGCGCATGCGCGCGTTGCCTATGCTCCCAAACATGCAGTTCATGCCCCTTCGCAGATAAGCTCGGCAAAACATGCGCGTCACGCGCGTAAAGAAGCGGTTGAAGACACTTTCGACTTTACTCCTTTGGATGAAGAACCTCGCGCCCTTTCAACCCTGGACGCGGACTCCCCAGATGCGAGATTCGCGGGACCAGAAACGCCGGAGCCGGAGGCGCCGGAACCAGAACCCCTGGACCTGGGCCCCATCGACGTTGAACCCCTGGAAGCCACGAGCGTCAAGTCGAGCGCTTCGAACGGTGCCGGTGCTTCCAGCGCCGCCAACGACAACGCGAAAGAGCCGGCAGCAAACGCATCGGTCGCACGTTCCACAGCGCTTATGTCCATTGCCACGCTCGGATCGCGCGCAACTGGTCTGGTACGCACGTGGGCCATGGCGTTCGTTTTGGGAAACAGCTTTTTGACCAGCTCATATCAAGTTGCAAACAACATGCCGAACACCATTTATGAACTTGTGGTGGGCGGTATTTTAGGTGCGGCGTTCATTCCCATCTTCCTTTTGCAGAAAGAGCAAAAAGGAGAAAAAGGTGCCAACGACTTCGCCTGCAATGTTTTGAACCTGTTCCTTATTATTTTGAGCCTGCTTACGTTGGCAGCCGCGATTTTTGCGCCCCAAGTTATCTGGACGCAAACGTTTGCCGAGGGTAGCTCGCAAGAAGTCATTGACCAGGCGGTGCGCTTCTTCCGCATTTTTGCCATACAGATTCTGTTCTATGGCATTGGCGGCGTGGTTACCGGCATGCTCAACGCGAATCGCGTTTATTTCCTGCCGTCGCTTGCGCCCGCGCTGAATAACATTATTGTGATTGCATCGTTTTTTGCGTATATTCCACTTTCGAATATCAATGTTGACCTGGCGTTAAATGTGCTCGCTATAGGCACGTCGCTGGGCGTGGTGGTGCAGTTCGTCATTCAGATTCCCGCTTTAGTGCGCGGCGGTTTCCGGTACCGCTGGTTCATTGACCTGCACGACCCCGCGCTGCTCGAGGCCGTTAAAATTGCGCTTCCCACGTTCCTGTATATCGTGGGCACCATGATTTCGTTTTCCTGCCGCAACGCGTTTTCGCTGCAAGCCGGCGACAACGGCCCCTCCACGTTGATTTACGCGTGGACATGGTACCAGCTGCCGCACGGCGTGCTGGCTGTTTCGCTGTCGCGCGCGCTGTTTACGGAAATGAGCGATGCCTCCGCGAAAAACGATACCGCTTCTCTGAAACACCACGTTTCATCAGGCATTTCAGGCACGCTGCTGCTCATGATCCCCATGGCGTTTCTTTTGGGCGCGCTTTCCACCCCGCTCATGCAGCTATTCCGTGCCGGCGCGTTCAGCATGGACGATGTGCGCTTTGTGGCAAGCATCCTTGCCATGTGGGCCATTTCGCTGCCGTTCTACTCGGTGAGCATGTTCATCTATAACGTGTATGCCAGCATCCGCAAGTTCAGCGTGTTTGCCGCTATCAGCTGCGGGTTGGTTGTAGTGCAAGTTGCGCTGTATGCTGTGCTGTGCGGCACTGACGTACTGGGGCTTTACGGCGTGCCCCTTGCTGACCTTGCGTATTACGGCCTGCTGTGCATTATTGGCATGCTGGTGCTGCGTAAATACGTGGGCAGCGGCATTAAATACGGGCATATGCTTTCCCTTTCGGTGCGGGCGTGCATTGCCAGCGCTTTGGGTGCTGGAGCTGCGTATTTGCTGCTGGGCGTTTTGTCGTCCGCGCTTTCCGGCATGGGGTCAGGCATGCTTGCCGGCCTTATTCAGCTGTGCATCTGCGGCATGGTGGGACTCGTGGTCACGTTCGGGCTTTGCCTTGCGTTCCGCATTCCCGAAACGCGCACCATCACCCGCCGCTTCAAGCGCTAACTAAATTGTTGACAAATTACCCCACCTTTTGTCAACAATTTTAATCTTCCTGACGGTTTGTTGCTTCGTGGGGTTCAAGCTGTCGCCAAACCACCCTATCGGACTCAAGCGGACGTTAAACCACCCCCGTCGGACTCAAGCGGTCGTCGCGGCTCTCGTAAGAAGCGCGATGACCGCTTGGCGCTTGCCGCCCCTTGCCGTCACTTTCAATCTTTCTGGCGGTTTTCTGCTTTGTGGGATTCATGTTGTTGAGAAAAGGGCCCCAGATTCGAAGTTGATGCAGGTTGGAAGTAGGTCAAGGGCACGAATTGAGGTATTTTCTAACGCAGGGGCCACCCTCAAAAAGCAAGTCTCAATAAAACACCAGTTCAGAGTTATTTTCATTTAGGTTGCATTGAGATTTCTTACGAAAGCAAGAGAGCGACCTACTTCCAACCTATCACAACTTCGAATTACAACCTGTTTTTTCAACAACATGATAAAAACACCCCACTTTTCTGTGGGTTAGCCAAGACTCACTTTTTTGCGACCTGGGGAAACGCTGATTTCCGATAGCAGCATAGAAGAAAATCCACCGAAAAGTGGGTCGTTTTTATCATTGGACCCAAATGGGAAAGCGGTTAGCCCTGCAAAGATCCGGGAAACGCTTGCAAAAGGAGAGGTCCCACAAAAGCCCTCCCCTCGGGCGTGAGGGGAGGGCATCAGAAGCGCCGGCAAGGGGTTGTGGTATTAGCAACAGACGGTGGCTTCCCTTGCCGGCCGGAAAGATCATTGCAGAAGCTCACCTAATACTGCTTGGACGCATAGACATTACACGAACGTCGCATCCTGTCGCGTCAGCCGCACTTCAGCCAAACGCGAATCGCGTGCACGCAGCACGCATCAACGCAACATCAGGCGCACGCAGGCAACAAACCGCTACGCACCCCATCCGCGCAGTGCCGCATACTGAATAGCGAACGCATCGTTGGCCGTCACTTGGCCATCGGGGCCGCCATCAGGCGCGCCGGTCACATCGGCGCGGGACCACATGGCAGCATAGTCCGGAAGCGTCGTGCACTTGCCCAGCGAAATATCATACGCCAGCTGCGCGTCCACCACGTTCAGCCGTCCGTTGCCACTCACGTCACCACGCTTCATGGCCAGATAGCCGGGAGCGGCCGTGCCGCCATCAATGCGAGCATACTCCCAGCCCACATGCATCGAATCATACGCGGTTCCCATTCCGCCCACCAAAGCATAGCAATAGCCGAACATGGAGTCACACGCCGTATACCGCGAGATAGCGAAGGCATCCGAAGCGTAAATCGTGCGCAGATTGTTGCAGCCCTGGAACATATACTTTGCATCCCTTACGTTTGACATATTGAATGAACCCAGATCAAGCACTTCAATCGCTTCACAGCCCGAGAACATGGAATCCATCTTAGTCACATTCGAGGTATCGAAAGATGAAACGTCAACCGAGGTCAGCGCCTTGCAGACCTGGAACATGTAGCCCATATTTTCCACACTCGACGTATCAAACGAACTCAAATCAAGCGCTGCAAGCGCGTAGCATCCCCCGAACATGCCGTTCATGTTTGTCACGTTCGACGTATCGAACGAAGAAACGTCCAGCGAAGTCAGCGCCTCGCAGCTGTTAAACATATCGCTCATGTTTTTCACGCTTGACGTATTAAGGCGTCCCAAATTGAGCGTCTTGAGCGCAGTGCAGCCAGAGAACATGGAATTCATTCCAAGCACCTTCGCCGTGTTGAACGACGAAACATCAAGCGAGGTCAGCGCTTTGCAGCCGTGGAACATATACCCCATGGTAATCACGTTTGCCGTGTTGAAGCTGGATACATTCAACGAAGCAAGGGAGTTGCAACTCAAGAACATGTTATACATAGTTGTTACGTTGGACGTATCGAAGGACGAAAGATCAAGCGCGCCAAGCTTCTCGCACCCCACGAACATAGATTCCATGCGCTTCACCTGCGCAGTGTTGAAACCCGAAAAGTCAATTGAGGTCAAATTCGTGCAGTTTGCAAACATGCGAGTCATATCGGTCACGTTCGAAGTATCCAAAGGCGTCAAGTCAAGCGATGTAAGCGAGCTGCAGCTCGAAAACATCGATTTCATATCGGCCACCCGCGAAGTGTCCAACTCCGAGAAGTCAACAGTTGCCAGGTTTTCGCAACCCGAGAACATATAAGCCGTCCAGTTCGTGGAAACGCCCGGCTCAAAAACAGCAGACGTGATCGATTCGCTCTGAGAGCTCCACGGCGCACCACCCAAGGTGCCACCAAAATTATAATCCATCTTGCCCGATACGCCGTTACCCAGCGGCCGCACCGTAAGCTTGCCAGCGGAGTTAATCATCCACTCGCACGTGCCCACACGCGTCCAGCCCTCCGTTGGCTGCGGAATAACGTAAGTCTCAACACCCGAAGCACGGTCGCGATTAGCGCCCAGCATGACATATGACCAGTCATACAGGTTCCCTGCTGTATCCATCCACGAGGCTTCCCGCAGATTTGAGTTCGTGAAATTCTGACCGGCGGCCAAAGTCAGCCGGGAGAGTTTCGGGCTGTTCGAGAAGAAATACGACACGTCCGTCGAAGCGGAAAGAACAAAGTTCGACACGTCAAGAGTCTCAAGCGAGTCGCAAACCGAGAACATACCGTGCATATCGGTAACGTTTGCGGTATTGAAAGACGACACATTCACCGAGGTCAGAGCCGCGCATTCCGAGAACATGATGCGCATAGTGGCAACTTTCGAAGTGTCAAACGACGACAAATCCAGCGAAGTTAGCCCCGAGGCACCGTTGAACATGCCAAGCATGGAGGTCACTTGGGAAGTATCGAACCCCGAAAGATCGATCGATTCGAGCGATGAGCACACGCCAAACATCAGCGCCATCGCCTTCACGTTCGAGGTGTCCACACCACTCAGATTCACTGATTTAAGCGATTTACAGCCGAAGAACATGTAACTCATGCCCTCTGCGTTCTGGGTGTTCAGCCCCGAAAGGTCGACGGTAACCAGGTTCTCGCATTCCCGGAACATGTGCTGGCACCAGTTCGTGCTCACGCCCGGTTCCACCACCACAGACGTGATGGATGCACGCTGATCGTACCAGGGAGCATATCCCGATAACGCGCCCAAACTGCCTGATGAGCCGTTGCCCAACGGGCGGATGGTGAGCTTGCCAGCTGCGTCGATTATCCACTCGCACGTGCCCGATTGCGTCCAACCTGGAGTCAGGGACGCATCGGCGGGAACAGCGGCTGCTGGTTCCGCCGCCGGTGCCACAGGTGCTGCGGGCGCGGAAGGTTCAGACGCGGAAGGTGCCGCCAGCGCATCGACCAGGTCGGATGCAGAAGGCGCCGCAAGGGTCGCGGAGGAGTCAGCAGCAACACCGGGTGCCGCAGGCGCCGTTAGCGGCTCAGAGGCGATGGGGGGGGTCAGCGCGGTTGCCGCCTCATCGACAGCGTCACCCGTTGCGAAGGCCGGCACGGGCGCAAGCCCCAACGCCAGCACGACCGAAAGGAAGACGTTCGCGGTCTTTCGATAGGAGGAAGCTCTTGTTTTCATTGTCTGTCCACCTCTTTCTGTAAGCGATGCCAGTACCACTGCTTACAGTATACAGAGGTCAGAAGCCTATTTCGCGCCCAAAAGAAAGATTGGGACACGTGTCCCATCTACGCGCCGATTTTGCGCCACAAGGTCACGTTTTTGTTGACAAATTACCCCACCTTTTGTCAACAAACGAGGAAGGATTCAAGCATTTTTCGGTAGCGTGGCGGCAAGGGATTCGCCGAACGGACTCCGCTTGGATAATGCTTCTTTGTGACTGTGGCTCACTCAACTTATCCAGAGCGTCGTACGTCGGCTCATTCCCTTACCGCCACCATCAACTGGAAAGCTCTTACTTGGGGGGGTGGGGTCTATGCGTTTCGCGCGCAGTTCCGCAGCGACGAGAACAGTCCAGTGGACTGTTCTCCAAAGCGAGGACTGTTTGAGCACGAAATGCATGGACCCCACCCTCTTCAACAAAGGAGACAGCCGGAAAGTCATGCGGCGAATCCCTTGTCGCCACCGTTCCCGAGCCAGAAAACCAACCCCTTCTCCTTCCCTACAAACTATGACCTGGAAAAACGCAAGTGGCGCACCCAACCTGGGCACGCCACTTGACTAAAAATCGAAGGAAATTGAGAGTTGTGCCGAATTTTTTCCAGCACTAAAGCCGTAAAAGCAGCACAGCCCACCACTTCACCACTTCCCGACCCCGCAATTGTTGACAAAAGGTGGGGTAATTTGTCAACAACGGACTTTTCGCGCGCCTACATCAGGCGCGCCTACATCGGACGACGATGCATGGGCTCGGTAGTCAAAATCAGCGGCCCGTCTTCCGTAATGGCAACGGTCTTCTCGAAATGGGCGGACGGCTTGCCATCGCGCGTGCATACCAGCCAACCATCGGGCATCTGGCGCGTCTTTTCGGTACCCATGTTGATCATAGGCTCAATGGCCAGCACCATACCGGCCTCCAGCTTCAATCCCGTGTGCTTGCGTCCCCAGTTCGGAACGTTGGGATCTTCGTGCATATCGTGGCCAATACCGTGGCCCACGTATTCGCGCACCACGCCATAACCTGCCGCTTCTGCAATCTCTTGGCACGCCGCGCCGATATCACCCAGACGGTTGCCCACACGCGCCGCGTCAAGCGCCGCCCACATGCACTTCTCCGTAACATCCAGCAAGCGCTGCTT
>CAKUDT010000011.1 GCA_934645125.1 uncultured Eggerthellaceae bacterium | reverse complement strand
AGCGCTGAAAAAGTGTGCTTGTCGTATGCATGCGCGGGGCAAGGCATTGTCGATCCCTCAAAAATCATCGTAACAGGCAATCCGGTGCGCAAAGGCGTGCTGTCTTCCACGCGCGCCGAAGGCCGCGCGATGCTGGGTATTCCTGAAGACGCTCTGATGTTGCTTGTGTTTGGCGGCAGCTTGGGTGCGCGTCATATCAATCAGGCGCTTTGTGCCATGAAAGACAAGCTTTTGGCGTATCCGAACTTATACATTGTGCACATCACGGGCCCCAAGGAATACGACACTGTGATGCAAGACCTTGCTCTTTCAAGCGACCAGGCGAAACGCTGGATTGTCATGGGGTATCAAGACCGCATGGGCGAAACCATGGCGGCAGCGGACATGATTGTGTCGCGCGCAGGTGCCACATCGTTGGCGGAAATCTCTGCCCGCGCTATCCCTGCTATTTTGGTACCGTTTCCTCATGCCACGGCCGACCATCAAACAACGAATGCGCGTGCATATGTAGAGGCGGGCTGCGCATCAATGATGGCGGATGATTCTTTGGATACGCCTGAATTCCAGGCAATGGTGGCGCAGCTCATTGAAAACGAAAGTCTGCGTGCTTCCATGCACGAAGCGGCGCTGGCGCATGACACCGCAAATGCAGCGCGGCGTTTGGCAGATGTTGTGATGAAAACGGCGCAGCAGTAAGTTTTTGGGTATGATGCTTTCTGCATAAAGACAAGGAGAAAAGTACTCATGGCTGAAAACGAACAACAAAACGATTCCCCTCTTATGGTCGAAGGAAAAGCGGTAACATCGGTGCATTTCATTGGCATCGGTGGCGTTGGTATGAGCGGTATTGCGCGCGTTGCGCACGATCAGGGCTTGCAAGTAAGTGGCTCCGACCTGCGTCAAAGCAAATATACTGACCAGCTGGTGGAGGCGGGCATCACCGTTTCCATTGGGCATGATGCGAAAAACGTGGCGCATCATCCCGATATCGTGGTCATTTCGACTGCCATTTTGGACAACAATCCCGAATATAGGGCTGCGCGTGAAGCAGGTCTGACTATTTGGCATCGCGCAAAGATGCTCAGCTTCTTGGGACGCGACCTGCAAACGCTTGCCGTTGCAGGCACGCACGGCAAGACCACCACGTCTTCCATGCTTGCGTCTGTGCTTGATGACATGGGAGATGATCCCACGTTCCTGATTGGTGGCATTGTGCGCGCTTATGGCACGAACGCCCATTCGGGGAAGGGCCCTCATTACGTGGTGGAGGCTGATGAATCCGATAAATCTTTCACATATTTGAACCCTGCAGCAGTGCTCATTACGAACGTAGAGGCCGATCATCTTGACCATTACAAGGACTTGAGTGAGATTAGGGGTAAGTTCTCCGAGTTCATCTCATCGGTTCCGCGCGATGGCGTAGCCGTGGTGTGCGGTGATGATCCGTCGCTTGTTGCTCTTGCGTGTGAGGCTTGCAACCATGTGGTGACGTACGGTTTTTCCGAAAGCTGCGACGCGTGCGTTGTTTCGTATACGCCGCATGGCGTAGGTAGCACGTTCACGCTCATGCTTCCGAGCGGTCAAACGGTTGACAGCTCCATTTTGCAGAATCCGGGGCGTCACAATGTGCTCAACGGTGCCGGCGTTTTAACGCTGCTTGACGCGCTGGGCTACGATGCCCAGGTGGCGGCGGCAAGTTTGGCGAAGTTCAAAGGCGTTCATCGCCGCTTTGATTTAGTGGGCAAGGCTGCAGGCGTTACAGTCGTCGATGACTACGCGCATCATCCAACCGAGATTGCCGCTACTATTGCCGCAGCTCACGAGCTTGATTTCAAGCGCGTTGTGGTGCTGTTCCAGCCGCATCGGTATTCGCGCGTCACGCTTTTCACCGAAGTGCTGAAAGACCAGTTTGAGCGTGCGTTTGACTTGTGCGACCAGCTGGTGTTCATGGATGTGTATTCGGCAGGCGAAGCTCCCGTTCCCGGCGTGAACGGCAAAACGTTCTTGAACGTTGTGCTGGCGCACGAAGGGCATCCGGCGGCGGAATACGTTCCTCGCCGCATTGATGTGCCGGCGCGTTTGGCCGAGCTCACGCAGCCGGGCGACCTTGTTATCACCATGGGTGCGGGCGATGTTACGGCAATGGGCCCGCAGCTTCTTGAAGAGCTGCGCGCGCGGGAGGCGTAGATGGTCGCACGGCATGCCTGCGCGCTTGAGGCGCTGTTGGTGTCCGAGACCTTCGATGGCGATGTGTATCTCAACGAGCCGCTTTCTCGGCACACCACGTACCATATCGGTGGACCTGCTCGCTATTTCGTGCAGGTGGGTTCTTTAGGTGCGTTGAAAAGCTTGGTCGAAGCATGCAGCAGGGAAGGCGTTCCTTGGATGCCGTTTGGGCGTGGCTCGAACGTGCTGGTGTCCGACGAAGGCTTCGATGGCGTGATGGTGCTGCTGGGGCGCGATTTCCGTACGTGCCGTTATGACGAGGCCGAGCATCGGTTCTACGTGGGTGCGGGGGTTGCTCTGTCTACGGTGGTGCAAGAGGCGTTTCATCGCTCGCTGGCGGGCCTGGAGTTCGCGGTGGGCACACCAGGCACGGTGGGCGGCGCGTTGCGCATGAACGCCGGTTCACGCGATACCTGGATTGGAAATCAGGTTGTCTCGGTGACCAGCTACTCGGTCGAGCGCGGATTCATCAAGCGCTCTGGCGCCGAAGTGCAGTGGGGATACCGCAGCTCTTCGTTTGCGTCCGACGAGATCATTTTGGAATGCACGTTGGCGGTTGAACCTGCCGACCCCTTCTTCATCAGGGGAAAGATGGAATCGAATTTGGCGAAGCGGCGCAACAACCAGCCGCTTTCAAGTCCCTCGTGCGGGAGTGTGTTCAAAAACCCTCAGGGACAATCGGCCGCGGTGCTGGTCGAAGGTGCGGGCTGCAAGGGTTTGCGCATCGGGGGTGCGCAGGTATCCGAGAAGCATGCAAACTTTATTGTCAATGAAAACGAGGCGACGGCGCACGATGTGAGGTCGCTCATGGAGCTTGTTCAGGCGAAGGTGTATAAGCGGTATGGCATCCAACTACAAACGGAGGTCAAGTTCGTCGGTTTCGCGTCGTAGCGCGCCTTCGACACGACAGACAACGCGGCAGGTGTCTTCCCGGCAAAACGGGTCGTACGTTTCTGCGCGCTCGGGTCGCGATGCGGGAGGACGTGCTTCGGGGCGCACTTCGGGTCGCGATGCGTATGTTACGCGCACCGTGGGCGAGATCAATCGCGGTCAGCGCCGCGACCAGCGCCGACAGACGGGGCGCCGTATATCGGGAAACGTGATTGCCGTTGTTATCATCATCGCGGTGGTGCTCATTGGCGCCTTCGCCGTGTACTTGGCTCCTATTGCGAAGATCCAGCACATCTCTATCAAGGGTGCCGAGCATCTCACGAACGAGGAAATGATCGCGCTTGCGGAAATCCCCGATGACACCACGCTTTTGCGTGTGGATACCACGCGTATCGAGCAGAATTGCCTGCGTGATGCGTGGATCAAATCGGTGGCGGTGAATCGTGTGTTTCCCGACATGCTTGAGCTGGTGGTAACGGAGCGCAAGATTGCGGCAACGGTGGCGGTGCCCACGGGAAACTCTGCCGTAACGCGTGTGTGGGCCATTGCGCAGGATAAAACGTGGCTCATGCCTATTCCCGATAAAGAATCGCAAGCGGCGGCAACGGTGAGCGAGCAAGTGTATATCGATGCGGAATCGGTTCTGCAGATCGTGGACGTTCCTTATGGCACCTCGGCGGAAATCGGAACGGTTTGCACCGATAGCAACGTGAATAACGCGCTGGCTATTGTTTCGGGCATGACAACCGAGCTGGCAAAACAGGTGGTGCGTGTTTCCGCGACAGATGCTGAATCAACTATTCTTACGCTCGAAAACGGCGTTGAGATTGCATTCGGTGCCGCCGAGAATATCCGCGAGAAAGAGCGCGTGTGTCTGGCGCTGCTTTCCGAGCACGAAGGCAACATTGCCTATATCAACGTGCGCAGCGTTGCCAGTCCCACGTGGCGTTCGCTATAGTGCGTTGCGGCAGGCCTGGCGTATGGCGTACACACGAGTGGCGATTATTGACGATTCGCGGAAAATGACACGCGAATATGGGGATGAATTATGGTCTTTATTGCAAACTGAGCTGCATTGTGTAAAATTATCAGTTAGCTATGTTTGCTAATAGATTGTGCTTCACGGCATAAACGAGATATATCTGGAGGAAACAAATGAACATGACGGGTTCCGAGCACTTGGCAGTAATCAAGGTCGTCGGCGTAGGCGGCGGCGGAACCAATGCGGTGAACCGCATGGTCGAAGCAGGCGTTCAGGGTGTTGAATTCATTGCCATCAACACCGACAATCAGGCTTTGGTTATGTCCAATGCCGATCGCACGATTCACATTGGCGAAGAGCTGACGCGCGGTTTGGGCGCGGGTGCGAATCCCGAGATTGGCTGCCAGGCTGCCGAGGAAAGCCGCGCAGAGATTCGCGAGGCTTTGGGCGATGCGGACATGGTGTTCGTTACCGCAGGCGAAGGTGGCGGCACGGGCACGGGCGCTGCTCCTATCATCGCCGAGATTGCGCGTGAGGAAATTGGTGCTCTTACGGTAGGTATTGTTACCAAGCCGTTCTCGTTCGAAGGCCGCACACGCCGCAATCAGGCAGAGCAGGGTATTGACCTGCTGTCTCAGAAGGTTGACACGCTCATTGTTATCCCGAACGATCGTCTTCTTGAGATTGTTGAGAAGAAGACCAGCATGATTGATGCGTTCCGCATTGCCGACGATACGCTGCGCCAGGGCATCCAGGGCGTGACCGACCTGATCACGATTCCCGGCCTGATCAACCTTGACTTTGCAGACATCCGCACCGTTATGAAGGATGCCGGTACCGCTATGATGGGCATTGGCATTGCCTCGGGCGAGAATCGTGCGCTCGAAGCCGCTCAGCAGGCAACGAACTCCAGCTTGCTGGAGGCTTCTATTGCCGGCGCAACGCGCGTGCTGTTCTCTATTGCTGGCGGTCCCGACCTTACGCTAGCAGAAGTTGACGAAGCAGCTCGTACCGTTGAGGCTTGTGCCGATGAGAACGCCAACATCATTTACGGTCAGATCATCGATGAGCGCATGGAAGACAATGTGCGTATCACCGTTATTGCCACGGGCTTCAAGTCTCAGGCAAGCCAGTCCTCCATGGACTTCTCCAACAAGAACTTGTTCTCGTCCACGGAGCCTTCGTATGCGGCAAGCACGTCTCAGTACAACACGCAGGCAGCTGCTAAGCCGGCAGCAACTTCATCGTACACGTCGCAGTACGCAAACACCGCTGCGGCAAAACCTGCGGCCAGTACGCCTTCATACGGCGCGCCTACCAGCAGCTATTCTGCAAATGCTAACCGCTTCGCCGATGAGGATTACATCCCCGATTTTCTGCGTCGCCAGCGCTAAGTGATGCGCCATGGCGTGCCTGAATCGGCTGCCTTATCCGCATTTGGAGCAGCATACGGTTAATGCCATATCTTTTCTGACAGACGACGCTCTTGCGTCGTCTGTTGGCGTTTATGCCGGGTTTACGTTGCGCTTCGGTGGCGTGAGCAAACCGCCTTATGATTCGCTGAATTTGGCAACGCATGTAAACGACGATGCGTTTGCCGTAGCTCAAAACAGGCAGCTTCTTCTTGATGCGTTGGGGTTTTCCCAGGCGCCTGTGCTGGTGCCGAATCAGATTCACGGCACGAATCTGATTACGGTGGATTGTGGCAGTTTGGAAGCGTGGGGTGCGTATGCGCAGCAAGCAGCAGAAGGGGCCGATGGCGTTATCGTTAACGTTACCGAAAAAGCAGCGCTCCTCTGCTTCGCCGATTGTCTTCCCGCGATTGTCGTGTCTCCTTCGGGACGTTTCGCGGTACTCCACGCGGGGTGGCGTGGAGCGTTGGCGGGCATTGTTGGAAAAGCCGTGCGCGAAATGACGCTCCAAGACGAAAAAGCGGACTTCAATGTGGGCGCGGCTTCCTACAACCTTTACCTTGGCCCTCATATCTGCGCCTCGTGTTTCGAAGTTTCCGCAGAGATTGCACGGCAATTTAGTGAAGCGTATGGTTCTGCGGTATTGTTGGACGGGCGACATGTTGATCTTGCCGCTGCCGTTGCCGCTGATGCCCAGCAGGCGGGTCTTGACCCCCAGCGAGTGGCTTATGCGGATGAGTGCACGATATGCAACGGCGATCGGTTGTTCTCATATAGAGCAAGCGGCGGCGTCTGTGGGCGCCAGGGCGCTTTCGGAATAAGGAGATAGAGATGAGCGCAGATAAGAATTATCGTACGGTTCGCCAAGAAGTAGACGAGGTATGCAAACAGGCGGGGCGTGACCCGCATGAGGTTTTGCTTATTGGAGTGTCGAAGACCGTTGGAGCGCCCGAAGTTGCGCTGGCAATTTCTGCGGGCGATCATGACTTCGGTGAGAACCGCCCCGAGTGCCTTGAAGAAAAAGCAGCAGCGTTTCCCCAGGAAAACTGGCATTTTATTGGCAACGTGCAGTCGCGCGCTATTCCGCATATCGTTCAGCATGCCTGCCTTATCCACTCAGTGTATCAAGAGCATCATATTCAGGCTATCGAGAAAGCTGCCGCAAAGTTTGACAAGGTGCAGGATGTCCTGATTGAAGTTAATGTTTCGGGCGAAGAATCGAAGGGCGGATGTGCGCCTGCGGATGCGCTTGCGCTGGTAAAGGTTGCGCTTTCGTGTCCTCATGTGCGCCCGCGTGGCCTTATGACTATGGCCCCTCAAGGCGACAAACATATCGCTTTCGAAACATTTACGGGTTTAGCGTCTCTTTTTCGCCAGATTCGCCAGGAAATAGGGGAAAATGATTCAGATACATTCACGGAGCTTTCTATGGGGATGAGTGAAGACTGGCGCGAGGCCATTGCTGCGGGTGCAACAATGATTCGCGTGGGTCGTGCGATTTTCAGCGACTCCTTTACGGAATAGCTTTTTGATCAAGGTGTGACGGTGGCGCGCTGCGCCCAGATTAATTAGGTGGCATTATGGAACTTCCAAAAATCGGATCGTCGGAAGGCGGCATGTTTGACGGTCTCAAATCGAAGCTGGGTTTTGGGTCGAAAAACGATCACCATAACGATGGCTACGACGATTACGATGACTACGAAGATGCTGGCTACGACGATTACGACGAGGGCGGCTACGACGATTACGATTCGTACGATAATCGAGGTTCGTATGCCAACGATTACGATAATCGCTCAAGCCGCAATTCCTCGCGGGATTCCTACGATGACCGTTCGGGGCGTTCCTCATATGACCGCCCGTCTGCTTCTGGCGGCGTAACTCGTCCCCGTTTGGTTTCCATCGATGACGTGCGCGCTAACACGCAGCTGGACATCGATACGCATTCCGACTGGAATTCTCGCGCGTCTGAAGGGGCATCTGCCGACCGCGGCGCGTTCGATTTTGAAACGTCGTCGCGCGAATTGCGCTCGGAAGGCCTGAACTCACTGTTCACGCCCACAACGGATAGCTTCTCGCAGCCCGCTGAACCTCAAATCGCTCCTGAGAAGCCGGCGGTGATCTCGCCGTTGTCCGAGCAGCCAACGCTGCGTCCTGCAGGTTTGTCGTACGAAGCGTTTTCGGCGGTATCCGCGCGTCAGTCAACGGGTCCGGCCCCGCGTCTTCTGACGGTTTTGAAGCCTCAGGCGTATGGCGATGTTGCTCGTATGGCAAAAACGGTGCGCACCGGCGACGTTGCCGTGCTTTGCTTGACGGCCACGCAAGAGGCGCTTTCGAAGCGCATCCTCGACTTCTCCTTCGGCGTTGCGAGTGCTTTCGATGCACGTGTTGATTGCGTAGGGAACAAGGTTTTCGCCATTTGCGTGGGCGATGCGCTTTCCGCTGCTGAGCTGCAAGATTTGAAGAATCAAGGTGTTTTGTAGCATGATCGTGTCAGGTGATGCAGTCAAAAAAATCGCCCTGATCGGCGGCGGTAAAATGGGCGAGGCCATTATGGCCGGTCTCATTCGCTCGCAAGAGCAGCCTGCGTGCGCGCTGGATGCAACGTGCTTTGAGGTTGCCAACCCGGGAGCGCAGCGTCGTGCGTATCTGGAAGAGGCGTACGACGTTTCGTGCGTGGAAGATGGAAGCCTTATCTCCGACACGCCCGATGTGGTCATCCTTGCGGTGAAGCCGCAAGTTTTGCCTGCAGTGACGGCATCGCTTCGGGCATGTCCCGTTTTCGGTGGCGCTTCGGGTGCAGACGCAGCAGAAAAGAAGCCGCTTTTCGTTTCTATCGCTGCCGGCATTACCACGCAAACGCTTCGCTCTCTTCTGCCCGAAGGCGCACGCGTTGTGCGCACCATGCCAAACACGCCGCTTTTGGTGAGCGCCGGTATGACAGCTGTTGTGGGTGATGGGGGAGCATCGGCAGATGATGTTGAGCTCGTGCGCGCTCTGTTCGCGTGCTTGGGCGATGCGGTTGTTGTTGAAGAGACCGCCATGGATGCTGTGTGCGCCGTGAGCGGTTCGGGTCCTGCGTATGTTGCCGCGTTCGTTGAAGCACTGCGCGATGGCGGCGTGAAGCAGGGGCTTTCGTTTGATTTAGCGCAGAGCTTGGCTCTGCAGACCGTTTTCGGCACCGCTCAGCTGTTGCTTGAAACAAAGCAAACGCCCGAAGCGGTTCGCAAAGCGGTATGCAGCCCGGGCGGTACAACGCTTGCTGCGCTTGATGCTATGAACGAGGCCGATTTTTCTTCGGTTATTGATAAAGGAGTAGCTGCGGCTACCAAGCGATCCCTTGAGTTAGGAGCTCTATCGTGATCACTGCGCTTATTCGGCTCATTTATGCCGCTGTGGATATCTACACATGGATTATCCTGGCGTATTGCATTATGACCTGGTTTCCTGTTGCGACGGGCGTTATTGCGGACATTCGTGACGCATTGTCCAAGATCGTCGATCCCTTTTTGGGTATTTTCCGTAAATTCATTCCCCCGATTGGCGGAATGATCGACATCAGTCCTATCGTAGCTCTATTTGTATTACAATTTGTGGTGCGCTTTGTTGTGCGCATGCTTCTCTTTCTTTTGTAATAGTTTGCCGGCCGACCTCGAAAGGACGAAAAAATGGCAATTACTTCTACCGATATTCAAAACCAAGGCTTTACCATCAGCAAAAACGGCTATAAAGTCGAAGAGGTTGACGATTTCTTGGAGTATGTATCCGATGAAATCGATATTCTGAACAGCCACGTTGCAGAGCTTGAAGGCCAGCTGGCCGATGCTAATAACGTTTTTGCGGGCTTTGATAAGCCGGTGCAGACTGAGCCCGAAGTGGTTACCATCGAGTCGAGTGTAGATGAATCGGTTCTGGCGGAAAAAGACGCCCTTATCGCAGATCTGCAGGCGCAGCTTTCCGATGCAAAGGCCGATGGAAGCGCTATTGCGCAGGTTCTTATTGTTGCGCAGCGCAATGCCGATGAAATTGTGTCGAATGCGCAAGTTCAGGCCGGTCAGATTATTGCTCAGGCGCAGGACAAGGCGGCAGAGATCATCAACGAGGCAAACGAGAAGCGCGAGCAGGTCGAGCAGGCAATCGACGGCTTGGAAGACGAGCGTGACGAAGTGCGTTCCGGCTACCAGGAAATGCTGAAGAACTTTATTGCCGATGCTACGAGCAAGCTTTCCGCTTTGAGCACCGAAGAGCGCGTGAAGAACAGCGCTCATGGTCGTTTTGCTACGACGCCTGCGGCTTCGAAACAGACGGTTCAGCCGGTTTCTCGCAAAGATGACGAGTACGTACCCGCGTTTGCTGTTCCGGCAAGCCAGCCTGTTGTTGCTGCTGCAACGCCCAGCCCGTCTGTGGTGGAAAAAGACTTCTCGGGTTTTGGCGACACCGATGACGATTTTGGTTTTGACGACATCGATTAATGGCTGCCACGCAATCAAATATAACCATTACCGTTCGCGTCACGCCCCGCTCGGGGTGTGACGAAGTTATGGGCCGCAAAGTCTTTGAAGACGGGGTCCAGGCTGTATGCGTGCGGGTAACGGCCGCGCCCGATGGTGGTAAGGCGAATAAAGCGGTGTGCAAAGCGGTGGCGTCTTCTTTGAGCGTGCCGAAAACGGCCGTCGAAGTGATTTCGGGCCATGCGGCGCGCAGAAAACAACTTTCTATCAGCGCGAATGCAATCACCGATACCGCTGTTCAGGGATGGTTGAGCTCGCTTCCTTCGCTGTAATCTTTTGTTGTTGCAGCGGTATGCGAAACGTTTCCTTTGCGGTTTTCCCCCTTGTGTTTTCGCCGTGATTGCGCGTTTTTTGCGGCATGTGCGCTTGCGTCTTCGATATTTTGATACAATACGCACCTTGAGTGGGCTCAGCGATCGCGCGCCTTGGCGTGAGGAAAGTCCGGGCTCCTTAGGGCAAGATGCCAGTTAACGACTGGGCGGGGCGACCCGACGGAAAGTGCCACAGAAAAGAAGACTCCCGCAGACTTGTTCTGCGAGAAAAGCTGAAACGGTGCGGTAAAAGCGCACCAGCGTTGCAGCAATGCAGCGGCTTGGTAAACCCCATCTGGAGCAAGCGCAAATAGGAGTGCGATACGGCCGCCCTACCGTGCATTCGGGTTGCGCGCGATAAGGCGCATGGCGACATGCGTGCAAGATAAATGATCGCTCTCGACAGAACCCGGCTTACAGGCCCACTCATTTTCTTCTGACTGAAGCGTTACGGAAAGGGGAAGGATCGTGCGGACTGCTGCTTTGGTCGCTGCTTCCTCGTTCAACGCGGCGGCGTTTCTTCGTTTTCAAGAACAGCATCCCTATGATGATATTGTTGCCGTCGATGCGGGATATGCCCATTTGCAGGCAATTGGCGTGACGCCAACGCTTGTTGTGGGGGATTTCGATTCGCTGGGTTTTGTCCCAAGCGACATTTCTACGGTGCGTTTTCCCGAGGAAAAAGACGATAGTGATTTAGGCTTGGCCCTTGATTGGTGCGCCGATAACGATATCGATTCTGTTTCGGTATATGGAGCGTTCGCGGGGCGGCTTGATCATACGTTTGCGGCAATTCAGACCATGGCGGGGTTTGCGTTGGAAATGCATCGAACGGTGCGGGGAATTTCGGATACTGCGCAGCTTGTTGTCATGCCGGGTGGTCATCGGTTGTTGATGCCGGGCGCAGATCAGGACCCTGATTTTTGCGCGCTGGCGAAAGAACAGCGCACTGTTTCGGTGATTTCTCTTTCGGATTGCTCGCGCGGCGTGACTATTCAGGGAATGAAGTACGAGCTTAGCGGTGGCGATTTGACGAATTGCTGTTCGCTGGGTCTTTCAAACGAGCTGATTGGCAACGATGCTTCCGTGTCGCTTGAAGAAGGGTGCGTGCTGGTAACGCTGCCGCTTTGTCAGATGATTTCCCTCTCTTGTTCCTAGTCGTCAAAAAATCTTTTACAAATTCGAAATTTCTTCTTGACGGAACGCTTCCGTATCGGTAATATACTTTCTCGCGTTTGCAACACCGATTGCGAACTCAACGAACAAGTTGGGGTGTCGTCTAATGGTAGGACAGTGGTTTCTGGTGCCATATGTGTGGGTTCGACTCCTGCCACCCCAGCCACTTGACGTTTGAGGCTTCGTCAATTAGAATGCACAAGCGCTATGGAAATGGCTCCGTCGTCTAGCGGTTTAGGACGCCGCCCTCTCAAGGCGGAGGTCGAGGGTTCGAATCCCTTCGGAGCTACCATGAACTTTCAAACCGCCCTTCGGGGCGGTTTTTGTTTTTCCGTGCGATTTCTGTGTCGGCTTTCTCTTGCCGTTCCTGTGTGTTCCCGTTTGGGTGGGCTCCGATTTGGGCTGCGGAGTTTCTCTGCTTCCGCTGCGGTCGGAGTCCCTTGTCTGCTTTTGCCGCCAAGTACCCTTGCGGCGTGGGTGTCTAGCAGTCGGCCTTGCGTAGCTTCGCAAGGAATCCTTCTGTGTTCCAGAAACGCCAAATCGCTTCTGCATCGTTTTTTATTTGCTCGTTTATCACGGCTTCAAGTGCCGCTTCAAGTGCAACGCGAAATTCGGGCCCCGGCGCATAGCCCGCCGAAACAAGATCCTTTCCGCTCACCGCTAAGTCGCGCAACGAAAACGCAGCATTTTCTTTCAGCACTTCATCAAGGATGCGCTCTAGATTGGCTACCATTTCCAGACGTCCTGCGCAACGCGGTGCCTGCGATAGCGTATCGGCGCGTTTCATGGCGCATAAGTGCAAAAAGAGATCGGGGCGTTCTTGGAGTTTGCGCATCATGCGTTTCACGGCGCGCGGTGTTTCTTCCACTACGTCATCGTGACGACTAACGAGCAAAGCCATGTCTTCAGCAAAAGCGCGCGGCATCTTGAAGCGTCGTGCGATTTCACGCGCGCAAATCTTGCTGATTTTCGCATGTCCTGGGAAATGTCCCTGTCCTTTTTCGTCAGGAGCCCACGCCGCAGGCTTGCCAACGTCATGAAGCAGGGCAACCCAGCGGTCAAGGGGGGTGTTGTCAATTGCCTGAACGCAGTGGGCAATGTGATCGTAAACGGTATAGATGTGATAAGGCGTGCGCTGATCGAACTCCCAAGAAGCCGAAAGCTCAGGAATAAGCTGAAACATCACATCGTGGTATTCCATAAGCAGTGGATAAGGATTCTTTCCGCATAACAGGGAAGTGAACTCCTTGAACAAGCGCTCAGCTGATATTTCCAAGAGGTCTTTTGCGTGTTCGTGCACAGCGCGTGCCGTTTCGCTCTCAAGGGAAAACCCAAGTTGCGATGCAAAACGCAGCGCTCTCAAAATACGAAGGGCGTCTTCGTTGAACCGGGTATCGCTTGAACCAACGCAGCGAATGATTTTCTGCGCAAGATCGCTTTGGCCATCGAATGGGTCAATCACGCCCGTTCGCGGGTTGTACGCCATAGCATTAATAGTGAAATCACGTCGCGCAAGATCTTGCTCGATGGTCTCTACGAAGTGAACGCTTTCGGGATGCCGGTGATCAAGATAGTCGCCGTCAGTACGATATCGCGTAATTTCCAAGGGGAAGTCATCAATCAGCACGGTAGCCGTGCCGTGCTTTTCGCCCGTCGGAATGGCGGTGAATCCCTTTTCGCGGAAAAGCGCCAAAAGGGTGTCGTAGGGAGCGTTGCATGCTAAGTCGGCATCGTGGATAGGGCGTCCAAGCAATGCATCGCGTACAAATCCTCCTACAAGATAGCCTTCATATCCAGCTTCCTCGAGCGTAGTTAGCGCAGTACATGCTGCCTGATATAAAGGAAGGTCTTGTAATGCTTGGAGGGAATCGTTTGGTGAAGGCGTCTGGCTCATAAGTTGTCTTTCTTTTGCAGCATTATTTATTGTCATTGCCTATGGTAAATAAAGATAGAGCGTTTGGGCAAAAGAGCGTTCAAAAACTTTTTTCAACTTTTTCCAAAAAAGTTCTTGACTTCAGTAGCCCAGGCGCGTAATATAACCAAGCTGCTTCGCGAGGAACGAAAGCGAATCACGAAGAAGCGAGCGAGGGGCGAGGCCCCCTCGGCACCTTGAGAACCGGATACTGTGACGAACCGAGGGCATCTTTCGATGCGCCTCGGAAGACAGATTGATACATGCCAGAGAGTACATTTACTTGATACTTCTTTGAATTCACTTTTATTT
>CAKUDT010000010.1 GCA_934645125.1 uncultured Eggerthellaceae bacterium | reverse complement strand
CAGGCATAACGAACTCGTAATACTTCTGCTCGGGATGCATCTCCCCCAAGAAATAAAATTCCTTGCCGCCATCGCCATCATTTTTATTCTTACGCACAAAAAGCAGCGTCAACATGCCATTCTCGGGCCACTTTTGCAACCGAAGGATTTCAGGGGAATCCATATGGCGAGGCTGTTTTGAAATCGCAACCAGCTCTCTGTCAGAAACGAAACGGTCTTCGTACTTTATAGAATCGCTGATATCGGACGCCTTATCGTAATTGATGAACACGGGAAATGTGTTAGTAGCAGCATCGTATTTATATCCGCCAATGTTTTGTCCATTTACGTTCTTTTCCCAGTTCAGAATCTTGCAAACTTCTTCATACGTATACTTTGCGTACAAGACAAATCCCGTGTTTTTATACGGTTTACCGTAAAGCGTCCGATTCCTCTGCAGTCCGAAATCCAACGTATCAAGAAGCAGGCGCTTAAACTCGGCGCACTGCAGAGCTTTTTCCAAAAGGGAACTCGCCTCAACAAAGCCATCCCTTTTTGCTATCAGATTCAAATCTTGTGCCGATGAGAAATGACCAGAAAGCAGGCTTGCCACAGAATCAATAACACGACTACTTGGCGCATGCCCCGAAACATGTAGTGCCGCATTTCTGAAAGCCGCGGTTTCAACCCGACCAAACTCGACCAACTGGCGCAACAACAATAAGTCTTCCATGCGCTTGCCATTGGCCAACTTCTGCGAGACAAACTTAAGAACGGCTTCTTGCGTGGCGTCAATCGCAGCCTGATTATCGGGATCAACCTTCCGCATGAAAGCATAGTACGAACCATATTTTGCGATGAAAAGCAGCGGGTCGATTGCGCCATTGGAATCAAAATCCAAAAGCCCCGGTACGCGGCCCAATTCTTGTTTCAAGTTCTTGTACTCAGTCTTGAGAAGCCCCGCTTCACTAAAACGACCACCATCAATTGCACGCATAACACGAGCCTCAGAGACCCGGTCGAAGCTAATAGTTGAACATCCGGGAATAACCGCGTTTCCTTCTTTCACGAAACGGCGAAGGTTATCCTTGTTGAAAGTGCGATCGCCCGAAAGAGCAATAGGCACAAAGAAATTGCTGCGGTAATTTCCAATAAAATCAAGAACGAGTGTGTATTCCTTCGATTCGTGTTTACGCAGGCCACGTCCAAGCTGCTGAACGAAAATAATAGAAGAGTCCGTTCGGCGGAGCATGATTATCTGATTCACCGACGGGATATCAATGCCCTCGTTGAACACGTCCACGGTGAAAATATATTGCAGCTCGCCCGATTCCAGGCGGGCAATCTGATTATTTCGAACCGTCTCTGAATCCTCACCCGTAAGTGCAACCGTTCGATAGCCAAGTTCATTGAATTTGGCTGATAGGGAGCGTGCTTCATCTTTGCGACCGCAGAAAACCAAACCCTTTCGCCGTTCTTTCTCGACCGAATATTCTTCGATCTTTTGAACGACGTGTCTCACGCGTTCATCTGAAGTCAAACGGGAGAAAAGCGCGCTATCAACCGTTTCGTCATCGATCTCAAGATCCGCAACACCAAAATAATGAAAAGGAACAAGCAGGTCGCTCTCAAGAGCATCTTGCAACGTAATCCGATATGCTATGCAATGATTGAACAGGGAAAACACATCGTAACCATCGGTTCGATTCGGCGTTGCCGTCATTCCCAAATAAAACGACGGCTTGAAGTAATCCATGATTTGCTGGTACCCACCAGCACCCACATGGTGCGCCTCATCAATAATGATGTAATCGAACTCACTTGGATCAAAATCGGCAAGATGAAGCTGAAGAGACCTCACCATTGCAAAAACGCAGGTGGCCGATGGCTTTTTCGAGCCAGAACCATACAATTCATAAGTGTACGCGCTGCCAAGAACCGTTTGGAAACTTGCAAGGGAAGCCTCTAAGATCTTTTCGCGGTGAGCAATAAACAGAACGCGATTCGGTTTTACCTGACGAACATCGAGCGCCGATAAATACGTCTTTCCTGTTCCCGTTGCAGAGATGAGCAGCGCACGCGGTTCCTCTTTGGCGTGAATGCGCGCAAGTTCCTCAAGAGCGCCAGCTTGCATGGAATTCAGCGTTATTTCGCGGACCGAGCGAGCGCTTTGCTTGTCGGGCAAAGGCACCTGACTCGCCCGCTTCGCTGCTCCCCGCAAAGTCGAATCTTGACAAAATGCTGGTTTGAACTGGATTTTCTTCTGCAAATCCAGTTCTTGACCATCTTGGAGATACTCTTGATAGGAATTAATCCAGCCTTCTGTCAGTGTGACCGTTTCGGGTGAATCCCAAAGGCGCTCAAACTCATCCCGCGTTTCGCGAAGCATGCGGCCATCGCCAAAGGAATGAAACAGAATGTTCCATTCCTTGTTTACGCGCAAAGCCTTTTGGGTCAGATTCGAGCTGCCAACAACAACCGTTGACACGCCGTCTCTATTAAAGAGATAACCCTTCGCGTGGAAGTCGCCTTGATAAACACGCACTTCGATATTGGACAGGCCCAAAAGCGCACGAAAAATCTCGGGCTTATTAAAATTGTTGTACGTAGTAGTAAGCAAACGTCCCGGGATCCCTTTTTCTTTCAAATCCCGAAACACCTGCATAAGTGCAGTTAATCCGCCACTTGTTATGAATGCAACGGAGAAATCGAAGCTATCACAATTTGTCAGCTGCTGCTTGATGATGGAAAGCAGACTTGTTGCAGATTCTGCATTGTTCGTTATAAAACGCGGTGCGTACCGCTCGTCCGATGCTATGGAACCATCGATATAACTTGACTTCAGGGTGGTTACGAAATCGCCTTCGATAGATTCATAGCGGACAACGCTCTTGACGGGAGTTTTTTCGGAAAAAGATTCATCGGCCATTGAGCATCCGGACCTACACAAGAACGTTTTCGTGGCGGATAGCATTTACCACCAAAATGTCGGCGGGAAGCCAATCCACGGAATCCAGCTCATCCTTGGTCAGCCATTTCGCTGCACGATGCTCAAGCAGCACAAGACCGCCTTCCGCTAAGTGGCACACAAAACAGTGCATGACTAGGTGAAACGTTGGGTAATCATATTCAACAGTAACCAGAAAACGATCAACTTCAATATGGGCGTCCAGCTCTTCGTGGATTTCTCGTACGATTGCTTGCTCGGCCGACTCTCCCGGCTCAACCTTGCCACCAGGAAACTCCCAGCCGCCCGCAAGATCTCCATAGCCACGCTGCGTTGCCAAAATGACAGGCTTTTCACCTGCGGTTTTATCGTCTTTTATGATTGCAGCAACTACTTCGACCGTTTTCATAGCAACCTCGTTGTAAATCCCATTCACGCCATGCCCACATGCCCACGCGGCTTCTTGCACCTGCGACTCAATCGCCTGGGCGCTTTTACCCGGCGCATTACTATCTCACCTATTGTAGACGCTGAACCGGAAGCTGGCCAGATCGCTAATCGTGGCCGGCAGCGACGTTTGACGTTCGGAAAGCCCAGCGACAAGCGGGAGCCTTCGCTACGCTTGCGTGCGGCGCTTACGACGGCGGCGGATGATGACAGCAACGCATTCAACCACCAGGAAGAGCGCCAAGAAGACCGCAAGCGCCACTTTCAACGCATCCTCCAACTGCGTTGTGGGCACGGTTCCATGGGCCACGTTTTCCGCGAAATCGGCAACATGTTCCACAACACCCTTCTGCGCAACTTGCACCTGGTCATCCCTTTCGCAAATCACCAAATAGCGCTGGTAATTTCCATCGTAAGGATGACATGTTAGAAGCGTAACCAAGTCCTGACCAGGCCGAACAGCAAGCGCTTCCGTATCGTTGGGCGTAATAATCTGCACCCCTGCAACGCGGTAACGCATAACCTGCCAAGGAGTCGTGACCTCAACGCCATCGCCCACAGCAAGCGTCTCAATACTCCTGAACTGCGGCACCCGATGCGCCGCAATCACACAATTCGAGCTCTCTTCGCCTAATGGCATGCTAGTCCCCGACACCACAGCTGCGCCCTTCGCCAAATTCGCATCCGATGCGCCCAGGTACAAGGGCAGCTTGGTATCCATTGCGGGAATATCAACAGTACCGATAATTCCATCGGAAAGCCCGTACTGCGCAAAAGCGTCAAAAGGCACGTCCGCAAAGCCAAACGGATCATTAACGGTGCGAACGCCTTCGCGTACTTCGGCGTTATACGCTTTAAGGGGCTCAATTTCGTCAACAACGGTCGATGGGTTGCCCACGCCTTCGGACGAATCGGGCGCGGCGCTCAGGCTTTCCTGGATTTGAACCACCCGCTCATTCACGCCTTTTTGCGAGATTGCCGTGCTAATGTTAGGCGCAAAAACAAGCCCAACACCCACGATGATGAGGCAAATGCCCAAAACAAAGCGGACGGAATCAAGGATGCTCCTCTTTTTACGCGCACCGCACCTCTCTCGCGCGCCACCGCAGGACTCATCCATAGAGGACGACCCTTTGCGCACTTCTTGTTCTACCAGCTTTTTTAACCCCATGAAACAAGCACCTCATCAGGAGTTATAAATAATTTCTGCAAGCATTTGCTCACCCCAGGAGTATTCCGCAAGAAACTCCCCTTCGAACCTATCCCGATCGGTACTAGTCTTATCCTGCCAATCGTAATAATCGCAATCGAGCATTGCCGTGTTGATAATTTGCCCACGCGGCGTGGTGATAAGCAGATCAGACAAGCTTTTTTCCGCCAAAGCCGCCTTCAGTCGAGAAAGTGCGTTGTAATAGACCTTCATGAGCTGATTGCTGTACGGCCTGCCCTCCCAAAGAGCGCTGTAAATTTCCTCGTTGCTGGCCTCTTTGCCACGCCGGACAACTACAAACGCTAGAATTTCTTTAGCCTTGCCCGTCAATGGAACCGGCTCGTCGCCCCTGAACAGGATAAATCGCCCAAACGTCTGCGCGAACAGACGCTTTCGCTGACGCGCCGCAAGCAAGCGCATGCGTTCCATGGCCAGTTCAAGCGTTTCTTCCGTGTACGGTTTCATAATGTAATAGTCGGCACCAATACGATTCGAGTCCAAAACATATTCCCCGTAAGCAGACAAGAACACAATGAGCACTTTAGGGTCAATCTCGCGCAGGTGCTCCGCAAGCTCAATGCCGGACATCTTCGGCATTCGCGCATCAAGGAAAGCGATGTCGATGGAATTTTCTTTCGCGAAGGCCAAGGCCTCGAGCGGCTTTTGGAACCGCCCTACTATCTGCAGGTCTTCTATGCTCGCACTCATTCGAATGAAGCCTTTTATCATGATCGGCTCGTCATCGACAATAATCGCCCTCATGGCGGTCCCCCCCCCTCGCTCTCTGCAAACGGGCGTTTACATTCGCTCGTAAGACCAAAAATACGTTGGCGCAAAACCGTTGCTCTGATCGACATCCGTAAGCTCAAGTTCCCCTTGGAGCTCAAAATCACCCTGCCCACCAGGCTGTTCGTCGACCTCGGGAACCACAACGGTTACTTTCGTTCCCGACCCCAAAACGCTCTCGAACGTAATCTGCGCGCCCAGAATCTGGTTCAACCGGTATTCAAGGTTGATAAGGCCCACAGAATCCCTTTCGCCCAAGAGAATCTGCTGCCTAACTTCATCAACGTCAAACCCAACGCCGTCATCAATAACCTCAATAACATGTCCACCATCAATACGTCGTACATTCACCGTAACAACGCCTTCTTCTTTGTCGAAAATACCGTGCTTAATCGCGTTCTCCACAAGCGGCTGAATACTCAGCGGCACAATCTTGAAATCATCGTCTTCAATATTGTAGAGGACATTGAGCCGTTCACCAAAACGCATCTTCTCAATATGCTCGTACGCTTTAATGTTGGCCAGCTCCTCGCTGAAGGAAATCAGAGCATCGCTTGACATAGATCGAATACAAGCACGTAAATGCGTGGAAAAGTCCAAGATGAGGTTGGATGCGTATTCGGGGTCGTCAAGGATAACCTCACGAATGGAAGCAAGAGCGTTGTAAAGAAAGTGAGGCTGCATCTGGCTTGCCGAATTCTTCAAACGCGCCAAGGTGAGCATTTTGGAAATTTCGCCTAGTTTCTGCTCGTCATATTCCTGACGCATTTTGTACTCGGTGATATCGGCCACAGAAGAATACCCGCGCATAATGCCGTTGGCGTTACGGCGCGACTCCATGGTGTCAAGAACATAAATCAGCGAACCATCTTTGCGTTCAAGCCGGTACTCACACGTTGCCACACCCGGTTTTGCAGCAAGCTTGTAAACGAATTCAACGAAATTGATGCGGTCGGGCTCGTAAATGACCTGGCAGTAATTCCGATCGGGACCAATACGATCCACAAATTCCTGAACGGCGTAGCCAGTCATGCGCACAAGGCTTTCGCTGGCATATTCCAGGTGAATAGGGTCGCCCAGATAGCATCGGTGCATTCCGCTTGGAACAAAAGCCGACATCTCGGAGAGTTGCCTTTGCTCTTTTGACTCGGCGTAATCAGCAAGGGTTTCCAGTGCGCCATCGTTAGCGGAAATGAGCTTTTCCAGGCTTTCGATTTGCTCGTTTTTGTTACTAATCCACCTTTTGGCACGAAAAAGAAGCAGCAGGAGCATGGCGGAAACAAAAATCGATGCAACAGCAACAATCGTAACAATAGCAACAAGCACATACGATTCTGCGTTACCACGAGCGACCAAGCCCAGACCAAGGTAGGCGACCACGCAGGCTGTGGCCAAAAGAATGGCGACCGCAGCAACAATGGCACTATTTTGGTTTTGCTTGCTGGCTATCATGCTCTACCCCTTTCGCGGCGGCCCCGTTTTTCTTGAAGCCAAAGGCTGATGCCTCTGTGCAGCGGGATGTTTCTGCATGGCAGAGCGTTTTCCCATGTTAGTGCACATTTGTGAAGCATTGCGGCTTTTCTGCCGCCTTCTGCGCAACGAAAAAACAGCGAAAAGCAAAACCGTAACGGCAGCCAAGCCCAATATCAATTCGGGAAGTACCGAAGCAAGCGTCACATCCCAGCGAGGAGACTCATTCTCAATTGCGGTTACGTCTTCTTCCGGCAACTCGCAGCGTTCCCCCTGCACAAGAAGTCTATGAGAGTTGATTCCGTAAGGAGTACAGGTTACCAGGGTGATTAAGTCTTTTCCGTTCACCATTGCAAGCGAATCTGTTTCCTGGGGCTCAACAATCTCAATGCTTGTTACCTTATAACAAAGCGTTTCGCCCAAAGCTTCAAAGAATATGTATTCGCCTTTTTTGATTTCTTCAAGGCGATCAAAGATTTTCACAGAAGGCAACCCCGTATGACCAGCCACAACGCAATGTGACGTGGTACCACCAATGGGTAGCGACGTTCCCGCAAGATGTCCCGCGCCCCGCTTCAAAACGTCTTCGGATGTTCCGTGGTAGATGGGTACAAAAATTCCCAAGGAAGGAATTCTGATTACCGCCATTGCTTCTTGGCCGGGCACCGACATAGCCCTGGCATATTCATCTGAATCAATTGACGGACGATCAGGGTCAAAGGGATCGCTCACGTACGTCATGCCCTTGGCAAGACGGTCGTTATAATCAAGCGCCTCGGCCTTCAGCGACTCGATTTCTTCATTGGGAAGCTGCTCTACTGCCACAATGTTTTCTTTGGCAACCTTTTCCTGAGCAGCGCTGATAATAAGATTGCTTGCAACAGGATACGCCAGACACGCCAAGCCTAGCGTTAAAGAGACAAATATCAGTATTCTTCGGAGCTTAGAATTCACAGGTATTGCTCTTCCCGTAAAAAACAACGGGAGGGACATCAAGCCCCTCCCGAAGCTGTCACATGTTCTGCCTAGTGTACCACCGGCAGACTATCGACAAATTAGTTCTCTTCCTTGCGACGCGAACGAACGGCAAGGAAAATGCCGCCGCCCACAAGAATCAGACCAACAGCAGTGATTGCGAAGGTGCCAGCACCGCCGGTGATAGGCAGATCGGGAGCGGGTTTGTCAACCACGGAATCGCCAATGACCAGGTAGTTGTTTTCAGCATCGGTCGTTGCCGGATTGTTGCCCTTGCAAACGTCCGCGTTCAGCGTGATGGTCTGATCGGAAGCCTTCAGGAAGCCCGAAGGAACGCCCGTTTCCTTCACTACATAGGTGCCTGCCGCAAGATCCTCGAAGTACACGTAGGCCACGCCATTGACAATAGCAGACGTGCAGGTACGCGCGGCACCGTTCTCATCAAGAATGGCGTTAGTTCCCGTGCTATCGTACAGGGTGAATACGGCGCCCTCAAGAGGAGTCTGGACACCTTCTTTATCCTCGCCGACCTTGGAGAATACAAAACCGTAGGTCTGAACGGTCGTAATGCTACCAGACTCTACCGTGGAATCCTGATAGGGGTTGGGGTTGAACGTGACTTTTGCGGTGTTGCCCGTTACGTCGGTTGCATCATGGGAGAAAGCGGCAGAAGTGAGCTTCGCATTGTACTTAACCGTAATGTTCTGACCAGGATTGTTCAGGATGAACGTCTTGGTGAAGGTGATAGTATAGCCATTGCCATCAGCGGCAACATTGTAGTCGCCGGCGTTTGCACCCGTTACCGTAATGCTGCTCATGTCAATTTCAAGACCAGCAGTGGGCTTATCGCCAATCACGAACGTTGCGTAAGAAGAGTCTGCCGGATAGCTTGGAACGGCCGTAGTAATCTGGAATGGAACGGTGTTGCCCGCGGAGTATTTATCGGTTGTAGGTGCATAGCCTTCGCCAACGCCCTTCGTAATGCTCACGGGCGTGCTTTTCACGTTAACCGCGAAATCAGCCGCTGCCTGGTAGCCAGCGGTGCCGGCAACAGGAGAGACGTTCACGACCATGTTCTGGTACACACGCGTATTTCCGCTGGTAGACGTAACGCGCACCAGGTAATAACCGGAACCAAGGGTCAGATCGGCACTGGTGGCTGTTGCGGTGGCAGTAGCTGCTGCAGTATCGTTGACAAGGGCCCCAGCAATAGTGCCGGCAGCAGTCTGCATGTCAGAACCCTGCACGAACGTATAGCCATCGCTCGTAATGCCCTTCAGACCCTCAACGGTGTTATAGGGAGCAGGCACGTTTGCGGCAAAGCTGTAGGTCAAGTTGTTGGAGGCATCAATTTGCGCATCCGCAATAAGAAACGCCTCAACCGTATCGCCCACCTGCAAGTCGTTGATGGTCACCTTTGTGTCTTGCACGTCGTTGCCACCCGACGGCGCCGCCAATGCCGCTCCAGGCAAGGCGACCGCAAGGAGCGCCGCAAGCGCAAGAGACAGCAGTTTTTTCTTAAACTGTGTAGCTTTCATTCTCGAACTCCTTTCTTATGCCCGGCTTACCGGACCCTTATTTATATTCAACCGGTTACCCGAAAGAATCCCTTAGTGATTAACACCCGACTTCAAGCGCCTTACTTGCGACATCAAAGCTATAGCTGCCGCAATCAAAAGAAACACCACGCCTGCCACTCCTAACACCAAACCGCCTGAGCTTCCTGAACTGGGAAGGATGGGAATCTTCTTGTTGTCTACGGTGATATGGACAACGTTGTTGTCATCGGGCGTTACTTCTACCTTATTGTTTTCATAGAAGAAAACGCGATAGTCGTTATCAACCGTAATCTCAATAGGCTTATCAAGTAGCTTATAACCAGCCAGCGTATAGGTTTCAACAAGCCAATACGTTCCCGGCTCTAGGCCGTAGAAGTACAGCTTTCCATCTGCATCCGTAAAACCGCTACCACCAGGGATTGAGCTACCAGAATCAGCCCAAACAGCAGCCTCGGGGTCTTCTTGGGCATAAGAGCCGTCGCCGTTGTCAACGCGAAGACTGAATCCCACACCAGAAAGCGTCTGATGACTTGCCTCGTCGCGTTTCAAAAGACCAAGACCCAGCATTTTTCTATTTGTGACCTTATCGATGGCGCTCGGAACAGTCATGTTCTTCTGGTCGCTTGCCAAGTCCGCATCATGCGTGCCCGAATGATCCTCGATCAACGTTTTATTCGTGGTCCAGCAAAGCACATACGGACCAACCGTACGCGGGCTGCTTCCCAACGAATACCCAGGCGGAGGCGTTGTTTCAACCGCGGAATATGTTCCCCACGGAAGATTGCGGAACTTCACCGAACCGTCTGCCTGCGAAGTTGCCGTTATTGGCTGGCCGTTTTCATCGAGCACAACTTCTCCAACACCGTTAAGCAACGTAAAGGTTGCACCGGCAAGACCTTCGCCTGAGTTCTCGTCGATTTTTAAGAACTCAAAATCGTAAAGCAGGCCCTTTACTGCAGGGATGGGGAAATAATGCGGGGCGCGCGTCTCAGTACCAACGTCATACAGCACCGTTGTCGCTCCATTTGTATCGTTTATCGCGATCGCGCTTGGCGTGTTATTCGGATAAGCGCAGCTCTCAAAGCTCGAAGAAGCCACGTCCAGCGATACTTCGTAGCGCATCTCAAGCACATCGGTATAGAAGGCAGTCTGCTTGCCGTCGATCTCAACTTCCTTGACCCCTTCCAGCTCGGTCACTGGTCCACTAAAGCTCGTTCCCGGAAGCGTGCCCGTGCCTGTACTCGTCGAAAGATAAGGCAGGGCGGGGTAATCTGCGGTGGGAAGCGTCCATGTGAGCGTGCCTCCCGTGGAGCCAATCTCAGGCTCGTCAACGGTGCCTTTGTCGGCAGAAACAAGTCCCTGATAGATAATGTTTTGCCCCATGGGATCAGTTACCACATGAGGATACACGGAGTCATCGGCAAAGGAAAACTGAGAGGCCACACTGCTTGCATCGACATCAAGGAACAGCTCTTCGCCATTTCCTGCAGCAGAGACCAATTCGCTCCAGTTAATTCCCGCTACAAGGCCCGATTTAGAGAATTTTTGACTTGACCAGCAGTACGAGCCATTCGGAACGGCTCTAATTCGTTTTTTATTGTCGGGATCGTGAAAATTACCGTATCGAACAACTTCGCTTGTGCTTCCATTCGGAAGCTTGTAACGAACATTAATTGGTTCGTAGTAGGTCTTTTGGGTAGCCGTAAGGGCATCGTACTCATCTTGAGACAACAACTTCGTAGCACCCGAATTAGGGTTGAAAGAACTTGCCTTATTGTGAGAAGCATAATTGTCCAAGCTCTTGAAAAACTCGGTCCAAGACAATTGCGGCTCCACATTAAGATAAATCTGAAACTTGTTTTCCGTATCGGTAGGAAGAACGGCCTTTTGCACACGCACGGCTCCATCGCTGGAATAAGAATACGTGCCATCGCCCGCTTTAACACTGGAATAATTCTCACGAACAACTTGCCATTCGTTCTGCTCGCCCGAAGGCATGCCGGTTGTTGCGCTGTAATGTTCTGCGTAAACAGCGGCCATGTCGGATTGCGCCGCAGAAGCGTTGGCCGCCAAGGACGCGACGGAAACCGACACGCCAGCATCCGCATCGGCATTGGCGGTTTGGTCGGAATCAACACCCGCATCCGTATCTGCGCCAGCGTCTTCTGCGGATTCAACGGACGTGAGGCCATCCGATTCGGCGCCTTCTCCTTCTAGAACGCCTTCGGACCTGGATCCTGCCGAGACGTCACTTGCTACGACGTCTTCCTGATGTTCATTTGGATCAACCGAAGAGAGAGTTGCCTGATCATTGCCCGTATTAACAATGGCATAAGAAACCGAATGGGTCGCGTCCGTTGTTGTTTCTTCCTGATCCGCCGCGAAAGCGTACGGCCATGAAAGAGTCGCCGACACCAAAATTGCCAGCAGCAAGCAGAACGCAGAACGCATGCGCTTCTTCGTTTTTGATTTCGCTGTAGCCATTCTCATCAATAACATCCCGCCTAGACAGATTCGTAAGCAGACTTCTCGCTTCGCACACGCCAAGCATTATTCCATGCGCTTTATATCGTCCGTTAGCGAATCTTCTTTTTTGCATTGCGAGTCGCACATCATTCGGATCCGCGCATGGAATGCACCGCTGATCGAAATGGGTGAACGATTCGCTAGCTCGCGATAGTGTAATCAACCTATACCAACATCTTACCAATGCGCGGCGCAAAAGTAAGTTTTAGTTTACTTTTATTTAACAAACGCCACAAAAAAATGGCGCGAGTTAAGTTTCGCGGCCGATGACGACACTTGGCATTCGGAGAACCCAGGCAATAGGCAAGAGCCTACGCAGCGCTTCGAACAACTCGCCGAGCACCTTCTCGGGCGCATTGAGGAATTCCCGTATTACGCAGAAATGTTCCGCGGCGCAATAATCCACCTCTTCGATACCTTCGCTTGCCAACTCAAGCAAGCAAACCCCCGGAAGCGCCATAATCATGGGGGATGCGCTGCAATAATGAACTGCGAACCATCGTCCACCAGGCGTTTTATTTGAGAATTTCGAAATCGCACGGAATGAAAACCGAAAATCCACTGAATGAATTATGAAAATCACACTGAATGGAAATGCAAAATTCCACGGAATGGCTTCCCGAGCCCAACGAGCTCTATTGTCCATAAGAACATCCGATAGGGGCTATAATCTTAGAATCGCAAACAAATCTGGATTTGGGAAAGGTCGCGCATGACCATCATTGCTCACCAAAAGAAAAAACTCACTTTCGAAGAGCAGATTGTCCACATGAAAGAAAAGGGCATCAGTTTTCAGATTTGCTCCGAAGAAAGCGCGATTGCTTATCTAAAAGCAAAGAATAATTACTACCGCCTTGCCGCTTTCAGGAAGCTATTTCCTAAATATGAAGGCGGAGAACATAATGGGCAGTATATTCAGTTGGATTTCGGACAGCTTCGCGACCTTTCTTACCTTGATCAGAATTTGCGATCAGCGTTCTTGTCCATGGCGCTCGATATAGAGCATTATGAAAAGGTTCGAATCCTCAAAAGAATCACCGAAAGCGCAGACGAGGATGGTTATTCCATTGTTGTGGACTACAAGGATTCCCTCGCAAAGAAAAGGGCTGAGATTTTAGAGCACGAGATTGGTCAGCACGACAACGACACCTATTGCGGGAGTCTTCTCAAGAAATATCGTCACGATATGCCCGTCTGGGTTTTTCTTGAAATCATGTCCTTTGGTCGCTTTATTGATTTTTGCCGATTCTGCGCAGAACGCTGGAGCGATAAAGCACTACGAGACGAACATTACATGTTGAAGAAAGTGAAGTCCATCAGAAACGCGGCGGCCCACGGCACATGTATTATCAACGGTTTCGCGGAAACGGAAAATACAGAAGTCAATCTTCCAAGCCAGGTTTCGCAAAGTATAGCAAGAATGAATATTTCCAAAGCAAGAAGAAACTCAAAGCTCGCCAATGCAAGAATGAGGGAAATTGCAACACTTCTGTATCTGCATGACCGGATTGTCCGGGATGGTGAATCCAAAAACAAAGCAAAAGATGCGCTTCATCGAATCTTTTCTTCATTCAACGAGGCGCATCTATATCCCGAAAACAGTTTGATTTTTTCGTCTATTAGCTTCATTGAAGCATTGACGAAAGGATATAACCTGTCATAATTTCACTATCTCGAAAAGCCAGAAGGCTTTGCAGGGCGGGACTGGGCGACTGGTTTCGCCCTGATTTTTTTGGAGAGAATTGAAGGAAAGCCTGCGTCCCTGTTCAGAGCCGGAGGCATTCCCTCGATAACTGAAGTATAGCACGCATCGCATTCCCGGCGACGACGTATGGCGCCCGGAAAAGTCCAGCGACAAAACGCAGCCAACCCGCTACTCCTGCACGTGGCAGTTGCGACAATAGCGGCGTACGTCGCAGTAAAGTGCCACGCAGAATCTCTCGCCTTTCCTTCCCCTGTTGCAAGCCCATACTGCCAAAACGTTTACGCATGTACCAAGAATTAGCCATGCACAACAATCTGACCTGTCATAATGGTCGCATTACGGCATGCTAATCGCGCAGATAAAACGACAGAGCCATCGCGCAAAACACAAGAGGATTTGCAAGGGACAAAACCAGAGGAAAGGGAGTGCCATCATGGAATGCAGAGAGCACAGCAGCGGCAACGACAAATATGAACCCGGCAGTCTTCTGCCCAACCCAAAACCTTACGAAGGTCCTCATTTCGATGCTCGAGACTATCTGCTTGACGAGTATTACACGGGAACCGATGAAAACGGCCTGCCGAACCTTGACGACTTCGCCAACATGGTTGAAACGGGCGTAATTAATGTTCCCAACTTGGATCAGCGAATCGAGATGAGAGGTTTTAGAGAAAGGCTCGACAGATTAACGGCCGCCGATTTCGAGGATCAGGGCCTTCGAAACGGCATTGACCTGCGCATTACTTCGGCTGATCTTTGGGCGGATATAACCTGGTACGCCACCGAAACGGAATACGACGACGATCTGGAAGAAGAAGAGCAGCTAATAGCTAACGTCAAAGAGGGCGACACGCTAGCTGTGCAGCTCTCCGATGAAGAAGGCTGGGTGGAGCCCGTTTTCCTGAACGAAGAGGGCGTCAAGCTTCCGCTTTCTCCTTATCACGACTACGACCAGCTTGAATTCGAAAAGTTGATGCCTTTGGCCGAAGATGGCTGGATTTTATCATGCGTTGTAACAGGCGTCGAAGTATTCGGCGGAACCAGTGAACCAGCAGATCCCGACTTTAATTGGCGAGTTTGCCAAATTACGACTGACGTGTACGGACATCCTGGGCATCTGAAGGAAGAAGATACGCTCGCATACGAATTGCGTAACGAAATCGAGACGGCAGAGCGAGGGCGGATGCCAGGC
>CAKUDT010000009.1 GCA_934645125.1 uncultured Eggerthellaceae bacterium | reverse complement strand
AAACACTCACGCAAAAGAGGCCCGTTTTCCCAGGTCAGAAGGGGTAAACGGGCCTCAGCAACTGTCAAATTCAGGATACCACCATGATCCCAGAAGCGCTAACCTGCACGGCCGTATTGGGCCTCGACGTCGGCAAATCAACGCATTGGGCCTGCCTCGCCACGAGGGCGGGCGAAGTCGTCCTGAACAGGCGCGTGGCCAACTCGGAAGACGAGCTCGACGCCTTGTTCTCCCAAGTCGGCGCGGAGGCCCTGGTGGTCGTCGACCAGTGCCGCAACATCGGCGCGCTGGCGATATCGAGGGCGATGGCGGCCGGGCTGGCCGTGGCCTACCTGCCCGGAATCGCCGCGCACCAGGCATCCAGGCTGTTCGCGGGCGACGCCAAGACCGACGAGAGGGACGCGCTGGTCATCGCCAAGACCGCGCTGGGGATACCCGAATCGCTGAAGCCGGTCGCGAAGCCCGACGAGAAGCTCGACGCGGCCCGGATGCTGGCATCCCAGCGCGATTACATGGTGACGTCCGCGACCCGCGACAAGAACAGGCTGAGGAGCATCCTGCTGGAAAGCTGCGCCGCGTTCGAGGCCCTGGTGGACGTGTGCGACGGCGGATGGCTCGCCGCCCTGGAGCGGCTGGGCGGCGCGTGGGGCATCGCCGATGCGGGCAAGCGGCGCCTGAAGGCGGCCGCGAAGGGCGTCCCCGCCGGCAGGATCGATGCCGCCCTGGATGCGGTCGGCCGCTCGACCCGTCCGTCGGAATGCAGGGTCGCCGCAGAGAATCCCCAGGTCATGATGCTTGCCAGGAGGATCAGGGAGGCCGTCGCCGAGGCGGCGAGGCTCGATTCCGAGATAAGCCGGCTCCTCGAGGGCGAGACCTCGTACAAGTGCCTCATGACGATTCCCGGCATAGGGGCCAGGACCGCATCGGAGCTGGTCATCGGCATAGACATCTCCGACTTCCCCGACCACGACCACCTCGCGTCGTATTGCGGCATCGCGCCCAGGAACCGCCGGTCGGGAACGTCCATATCGTCGGTCAGCGCGTCCCGCCAGGGCAACAAGAGGCTCAAGAACCTGCTGATATTCTCGTGCAACAGCCTGGTCAGGAGCAATAACCGCTTCGGCGACTACTACCGCGGCTGCAGGGGCCGCGGCATGTGCCACGGCGAGGCCCTGAAGGCCGTCGCGCGCAAGCGCTTGAAGGTGATTTACGCGATCATGAGGGACAAGGTCCCGTACACGGCCTAGCGGGCCGGCCGAAAAAAAAGAAAAACGCAGGCCCCGGAGGGGTCGGCGTCAGCATTGCCATGCAAGGGGGGAAATCAATCGAAAAATCGGTTGACAAAACTATAGGAACACCCCCCGCCGAGCTGAAAAACTGCGTATCGGCGTTTCGGCGTGCGCTTTATACCACATCGGGGCAACCGCGCCCCATGTTTGCCGTGCTCGAAGAGCTGGGATTGCGCGATTGGTTCGCCACGCAGGCTGTGCGCGAAAGCGTGGCGTGCATCCAAAACTACATTGTGTCCGAGTACCTGGCGTACCGCACGATTGAGATACAACTGATTCCCGAAACGTTCGGACTGCTTTTGTTCGGCCTAGCGGGACTAATGAAGGCGAAGCCCGACATCACCGACGAAGAGCTGGCGATTCTTGTAGAGCAGACGCTTCGCCTTGACATGACGGTGATGGATCCGCCTCCCTGGCCCGAACACCCCAACGCCGCCGAAGCATAACGGCCGACAAGCACGCGGGCGCCTTCCTTCCCTAAGCCAACAAGCGCGCCAGCGCCTTCTTTTTCAAGCACGAACAGCTCAGCATTCCCCATTAGCGTACCTTTGTCGCAATATTTTGCGAATTGCTTGACTCGCAGAATATTGCGACTTATTATCTTCGCAGAATATTACGACTTTTATCGCAAGCGCACGAAAAAGCGAAGGATGCTCCCTGATGATTGATGCACTTGACATCGGATACGCAATAAAAGACCGGCGCGCGCAGCTCGGGTTAACGCAGGCGCAGGTTGCCGACGCGGCGGGCGTCTCGAAGCGCTGCCTTTGGTCCTTGGAACTCGGACAGAACCCCGGCGTCCAGCTGGACAAGCTCACCGCAGTACTCAAGGTGCTGGGGCTTGATTTGACCATAACGCCTTGCGATGCGCCGAAGGGCGGCGAAGGGCGCTCCAAGGGCAATCCGCCAAAGAGCACCAAACCAGTCAACTCCACCCAAAACAACAACAGCAACGATTTCGATGCATTGGCAATTTTGACGGGAAAAATCAAATGACGAAAGCACAGCTAGACGTATTTATCGCCGGAGCGCGCGCAGGCGTGCTTTCCCAGGAAGACTCGGGCGCTCTTTCATATCGATATCTCAGGGAGTATCGCGGAGTTCCTCTTTCATCGTCCATGCCGCTTTCAACGCGAGAATACCGCGATAAGACGATCCTTCCCTATCTATGGGGCCTTTTGCCAGAAGACATTGCGACCCGAAAGCGTGTCGCCGCTGAAGCGAACATCTCCTACAACAATCCGTTTGCCCTGCTCGGGATTATTGGACTCGATTGTCCTGGCGCGGTGCAGTTTAGCAGGCAAAGCGAAAAAGCGCCGCGCGAAGAACGCCTTGTTCCTGTCAATGAATCGGATATAGCATACAGGCTCTCGCAATTACGAAACAACAATTCGGGATGGATAGCAACAAACGAACACTGGAGCTTAGGCGGCCAACAAAATAAATTTGCGTTAAGAAGGCAGGACAATTTATGGTTCGCTTGCGAGGGAGCTGCAGCAACCACGCATATCCTTAAAAGCGGTGTTCATGGGCTTTCTCACCAGGCATTGAACGAATACGTCTGCATGCAAGTTGCACGTAAATGCGGCATAAATGTAGCAAAAACCGAATATTGTGAGTTCGAAGGCGAAAGAGGAACCGAGCCAGCCATTGTAATCGAGCGCTACGACAGAGTCGTTTTGGATAAGAATGTTACTCGCCTTCATCAGGAAGATTTTTGCCAAGCACTCGGATGTCTGCCTGACAATAAATACACCATGTACGGCGGACCCGGTGCTGCCGATATTTTAAAGTTCCTAACATCCACGGGTTCTGCGGCGCAAACCAATGTGGCAAGTTTTCTTCAAATGTTATTCTTTAACTATCTTTTTGCCGCGACCGACGCTCATGCTAAAAATTATTCTCTACTGCTGGCCGCTGATGGCGCGCATCGTTTAGCGCCCATGTACGATGTCGCGTCAATTGCGCCCTATCTCGAACAGAACCAATGGAAAAACAAACCTCCAAAACTCGCCATGTCAATAGGAGGAGAAAACCGCGTTGGGCATCTTTCCTCCAAGCATCTGCTAAAAATGACAGAGCAATGCGAATTGAATAAAATCGGCATTACCGCTGATGGGTGCGTAAAATTAATGACCTATTACGCAGAAATCATTCCCGAAAAACTCGCTGATGTCTTTGATTCCCTTAACAAAACCAACGCGGCAAAGTCGGCAAAAGATTTAAGGGCGCATCTAGAGGAACCCATCGTGCGTCTATGCGCAAAAACAAAAGAACGTTTATAGTGTTCAGGAGCAAACTCCAGACAAAAGGAAATCATGCAACATATTGACCATATCGAAGTACGCGGCGCGCGCGTGCACAACCTGAAGAACATCGACGTAGATATCCCCTTGGGCCAGCTTGTGGGCGTTGCCGGCGTATCCGGTTCAGGCAAAAGCTCGCTTGCGCTGGGCGTTCTCTATGCCGAAGGCTCGCGCCGTTATCTGGAAGCGCTTTCGACGTACACGCGGCGGCGCATTTCGCAGGCAGGCAAAGCTTCGGTCGATGACGTTCGCTACGTTCCCGCTGCACTTGCGCTGCATCAGCGTCCGGCGGTTCCAGGCGTGCGTTCTACGTTTGGCACTTCAAGCGAGCTTCTGAATAGCCTGCGCCTTTTATTCTCGCGCGCGGGCAGCCACGTGTGTCCCCACTGCGGCCAGCACGTGCCACCTAGCCTGAATGTTGCCGCTGAACTGGCACTTTCCTGCCCTCATTGCAGACAGGAATTCTTTGGCCCAGGCGCCGAACAGCTTGCTTTCAACAGCGAAGGCGCCTGCCCTACATGCAGCGGAACGGGCGTTGCTCGAACGGTGAATCGTGCGGCACTGGTGCCCGATGAAAGCAAAACCATCGACGAAGGCGCTGTGGTGGTGTGGGGCTCGCTTATGTGGGACCTTATGAAACAGGTCTGCGGTGCCATGGGCGTGCGCACAAACGTGCCATTTTGCCAGCTCACGCCCGAAGAGCGCGACATGGTATTCAATGGCCCCGCCGAGAAACGACACATTCTGTATAAGTCGAAAAAAGGCGATGACTTTGCCGAACTCGATTTCACGTATTACAACGCGGTGTATACCGTGGAAAACGCGCTCGCGAAAGCGAAAGACGAAAAAGGTCTGCGCCGTGTAGCGAAATTTCTCACGGAAGGCCCCTGCCCCGATTGCGGCGGTACGCGTCTTTCCGATGCAGCCCGTGGACCGCTTGTGTGCGGAATCAACTTGGCGCAAGCCACGGAAATGACGCTTGACCAGGCAGTTTTATGGGTTGCCAGCGTTCCCGAGAGCCTTCCCGGAGAAATGCGCCCTATGGCAAAATCCATTTGCGAATCGTTCCAGGGCACTGCCAAACGCCTTCTGGAGCTGGGACTGGGCTACTTATCGCTTGACCGCGCAGGCGCCACGCTTTCCACGGGGGAACGCCAGCGCGTGCAGCTTGCCCGTTCGGTACGAAACCGCACCACCGGCGTGCTGTACGTGATGGACGAGCCCTCTATCGGCCTGCATCCCGCCAACGTTGATGGTCTTTTGGGCGTCATGCGTGATTTGATCGCCGATGGCAATTCCGTGGTGATGGTCGATCACGACACGCGTATCCTACGTGCTGCCGATTACCTGGTGGAAATGGGTCCCGCTGCGGGTGCGGGCGGCGGTACCGTGGTGGCGCAAGGCGCAGTAAAGGAAGTTTCCGCAGATGATAAGTCCATTATTGGCCCCTACCTTTCAGGATTAGCTCGTGCAGCGGCCCGTCCGCAGACGCAGGCGGAAGAGATGTTCGCTCTGGGACATATTCGCCTGGAATCGAGCGGCTTGCACACGGTAAAGCCCTTCGCCCTTGACATTCCCAAAGGACGCCTTATTGCGGTAACAGGCGTTTCCGGTTCGGGCAAAACGACCCTTGTGCTGGAAACGCTCATTCCCGCACTTACCGCAATGGCGGCAGGCGAAGCGCCGCCCAAACACGTAACGTCGATTGATGCGGCAGGCATCCAACGCGCAAACCTCATCGATGCAACGCCCATTGGCATCAACGTTCGCTCAACCGTGGCAACATATTGTGGCGTGCTCGATGACCTGCGTCGCGCATATGCGCACACCGATGCCGCGAAAGCGGCAGGGCTTAAGGTGGGCGATTTTTCGTACAACACGGGAAGCTTGCGTTGCTCCACGTGCGATGGAACAGGGCAAATATCACTTGACGTGCAATTCTTACCCGATGTTGACATTGCTTGCCCCAATTGCCGCGGGTCGCGCTACAGCGCTGCAGCCGATAACATTCGACGCACCGAAAAGATCACAGCAAAAGCAACGGTCACAAGGACGAAGGAGGCAGATCGCGGGGCAAGCGAAGGACCCGAGGCCGCCGCAACGCCTGAAGCGTCCAGCGCGGCCGAAAACCACGCGCTGAGCCTGCCACAGCTGCTTGCTCTCTCGGTTGATGAAGCGCTGCCGCACGTTGCCGACATCAAGAAAGCGCACGAAAAGCTGCAAACGCTGCATGACCTGGGATTAGGCTACCTTACACTGGGCGAGGCAACCCCTGCCCTTTCCGGCGGCGAAGCGCAGCGCTTGAAGCTTGCAAGCGAAATGGGACGCGGACAAGAAGATGCCGTGTTCGTGTTCGATGAGCCGACTATCGGCCTGCATCCCCGCGATGTAGAAACCTTGCTTGGCGTATTTCAACGACTTGTGGAGCAAGGCGCAACGGTAATCGTGATTGAGCACGACCTTGATTTCATTGCAAACGCCGATTACGTGATTGACATGGGGCCGCAAGGCGGAGAAGCGGGCGGACGCATTGTGGCGTGTGGCACTCCTACGGAAATTGCCGCGAACCCCGAAAGCATTACCGGTCGCTACCTGAAGCTTTAGCAAAAAAGCGGTTCGCTTGCTTCCCAGCGCGAACCGCTTCGACGCGTCTTTTCGCCCCATGCGCGAACCAGTTCGCAACAATACCGGTTGTTTTCGCATACAAAATACTTAATATTTTCAGTCTTGCAAAAATATTAAGTATTTTGTATATTATTCGCAAGTATTAAAGTATTAAGTATTTTGAATATCGAAGAGGCGGAACTGCCATGTGGACAAATGCTTTCTCATTCGAAGGAGTCGGCGCTTTTCTCCAGGAAGCGCGGCGCGAAAAAGGAATCACTCAGACTGAAATGGCAAAGCAGCTTGGTTTTTCTCCCGTCACGCTCTCTGCACTAGAAACAGGCAAGAACGTATCGACGCAAAAAGTTGAACGTTATCTTCAAATTCTTGGTTACCGCATGGTGATTGTGCCTAAAACCGCTCATGTGGAGGTTGAAGAATGAGAACAATCGACGCTTAATCTAACCCAAGCAGATGCAAATTGGGCTGGGGTATTTCCCCAGCCCAATCCATAAGGAGCGCCTTTCAGCTTACGCCGCACCAGCGCTGCGTAACGCGCCAATCGCCCTTCTTAGCCAACGCTACGCCATTCGGCATAGGAACGTAAGTCTTGATTTATTTGGCGTTGCGAACGCGATATGCCGCAGCCGAAATGAGCGCAAGCAACATCATTCCCATAGCGACCGCTGCACCTTTGCCCGCAATGTCGCCCGTAGCTGGCACGGAGCCCGCACCAGCGCCGCTGCCGTCCGCCGAGTCGCCGCCACTCGTGCTACCCGATGCATCGGTGCCTCCGGAAGGTGCCGGCTTGGGGTCAGGTGTCGAGCCCGGGTCGGGATCGGGACCAGGGTCGGGCTCGGGCGATGGCTCAGGCCCGGGGCCCGGGTCGGGTGCCGGTGCCGGCTCGGGATCTTCCCATTGCGCATAGAGCGTTATCGAATCCCCCGCTTCGCTGCAAAGGTTTACTACGCTCGCCTCATCGGCGAAACCTTCGCCCGAACCGTCGCGCTCGGTATTCCACCCCAGGAATTTCGAATTCTCAAGCCCTTCGTTTTCGAAAACATATTGGCAAGGCGGCAAAGTAAACGCCTGGTCATAAGCTATTTCGAGCGATTGCATGGCAGGTCCACCCGCCAGGTTGCCATCAAAATGCACGAAATATTTGATAGGATCCCACTGAGCGTACAAAGCAAGCGTTCCCGGCGCATCCAGCAAGCTTGTCACTTTTTGCTGATCGGCAAAGCCTTCGCCCGATCCATCGGCAGCAGTATTCCAACCAGCAAAAACGTAACCGGTACGGGCAAAAGCGTTGGCGGACAGACTACCCTCAAAGCCGTAGTAAAACTTCTGGTCCGCCATTTCGCCCAAGGCATCGGGCGCGTTCGGATTAAACGAAACGAAATAATCAATAGGTTTCGAATCGGCACGCATGTTTGCCGCGCCACGCATCACAATGGTGGTGGGATTCGAGGCCTCCGTCATGCCGCTGGCATACTGCACCACGGTATCGACGCCCGTCCAGTTGTCGAAGACGTAGGCCGACAGACGCTCACGCACCTGAAGCGACACTTCGGTTCCTTCCAGATAAGCCTGCTGTGCATCAATCATTGCAGGCCAAGCGGGCACTACGTCAACGCCGCCAAGGTTGCCGTCGAAAGCGGTTTCCAGCGTATAGAAGTTGAGCAGGACAACTTCCGCTCCATCGCCCAGAGAAACATCCTTGCCCGTGTCTTTCCCGTCAAAGAATAAATCGTACGTTCCCGCAGGCATAAGCCCCGTGACTTTCAGCGCGTAATAAGGTTTTCTTTCCGTGGTTGCCCTCTGCTCAAACGGCGCAAAAGAAGTACCTTCGGAGACCAGCGTCAATCGGTCGACCATGCCACTCATTGCTTGCCCGTCAAGCGTGACCGCAATTGTTGCATCGTGCTCTGCATCTGCGGCTTTAGCCCATAATGCACGCAGCGTCAAGCCAATCGGCGAGCCTTCCGAATCCAAGGCAATGCTGCCATCGTCGTTCTTAGCGCAAAGGTTCGTTACCCACGCCTGATCAGCAATAACGCCGCCAACCGATGCTTGCGGCGCCCATCCCACGAACGCGTAGCCATCCTTCGCAAACGTATTGGCAGGCAGCTGAGCGGTTGCGCCAATTTCAAGTTGCAGGTCATCCATAGACCCGCTATCGGCTCCCGCGCCGTCGAAGTGAACCGTATACGGCCGAGGCTCCCATTGAGCATAAAGCGTTACCGTGGCACCATCGGTGTCAGCGGAAATCGGCGCCCAATCCAGGTGCTCGTAGCTCGTACCCGATCCGTCTGCTTCGGTGTTCCAGCTGGAAATTTGGAAGCCGGGAAGAGCAAGCGTGCACCCTGCACCAATTTCGGTGAGATTCCCCGCTTCAGCAGGCACATCGGCGGGAACGCTGCCAGTAGGAGTGGCGCTTGTGCTCGCAGGAACGTTCGCATCGTAGTGAATAGTGAACGAAATGGGCCGCGTTTGCGCGTACAGCGTATAGAAGCTTCCCGCGCCTGTTCTGTCGGCACCGCCCGCGTACACCCAGTTGCCGTTTTCGTCGGTGAGCTGAACGCCGTGGACAACCACATTGGAAGCAAGCTTGCCATTTGGCTGCAGCACAACAGCGCTGGTTCGCCTTGTCTCAGCGGTGTAAAACTCCAGCACACGGCCAGGAGTCACCGCGTTTTCGAAACTCTCAAGGCCCTGTCCATACAGGGCGATTGCCTGGCCGTTCGTTCCTTCGCCATTTGCATCAAGCTTCAGCTTCGTAGAGGGGAAGAACATCTTTCTTTCGCCAGGCGCAACGGAACCCGTATAAGGAACGTCAACGCCGTTCACGCGCGCCGTAACGCGATGAAGCGTTGTACCACTAGGCAGCCAAGGGCAGAACAGCACTTCCTGATTGCCCGCGCTGAACTCGCTGTCAAGGCTCACCGCTACAACGCCATTCATTCCATACCCGCTGGTCAGACCATCAACAACAGCCGATGCGCCGCTCAAATCAAGACGTACGTTCATCAGTTCGCCCATAACAGCCGTAGCGGGCGAAAGCTTGTTTCCGGCCGCATTAGTGGGAGTCACCTGGAACGTGCCCAAGTTGCTTACGGAGCCGTCGGGTGCAACAAGAATCGAGCCGCCGGTGATGGTCGCCTTGAAGTACTTGTCTTTTTTAGTGCCATAGCCGTTGCCGTTGCAGCCGAATGCGCTTGCCTTGCTGCCACCCTTGGCGATGACGGTCCCGCCGATGATGTCAACCGTTACATAAGCCTGCGAGCCGGGGCCGTTCGTGCCGCCGCCGCCAATGGCGTGGGCGTGATCTGTTTGCGCATATGCGCGGACGATGCCGCCCGAGATGGTGATGTTCTGGCGCCCTGGTGAATTGCCGGAATTGCCGATAGCCGCAGGGTTATTCGTGTCTCCGCCAAAAGCGGTGATATCCCCGCCCGAGATTTTGATGGACTTGCAATAATGCTTGTCGGTCGAGCCACCTCCGCTACCAATGCCGCATCCGTATTTGCCTCCGACGGCCTTGATCGTTCCGCCCGAAATCACAACACCATCCACAATTGCGCGATACGACCCGCCAATGCCCGCGCCCGCACGCCCGCCTTCGGCATAAACGTCTCCGTCGGTAATGGTGATGGTGCCGTGGGTCAGGGAAAGCTCATCGTATCCGGAGCCAATGCCGGCACCGCTGTAATTGCCGGTGCCGCCATACGCGCGCACGGTTCCGCCCTGTATGCGGATGCTGTTGAACGCCCCGTGGAAGCCCGACCCGATACCCGCGCCGCCGCCGCCGCCATGTGCTTCAACCTCGGCAGTTCCTTTGATGGTGATGCCGGTTGTATGATCCTTGCCAGATCCGCCGCCAATGCCCGCAGCGTTCGTGCCGCCGTAGGCGATTACTTTTCCACTTTCGAACACCATGTTGCCCGTGGAGGCTTTTGACGTGTCAATGACGTAAAGGCAGCTGCCAATACCCGCTGAACAGCTTGGGTCGGGGGCCTTTGCGGTAATGGTGCCGGGGTTTGAAGGGTTGGCGGTTTTGAAGACAAGCTTCGTTTTGTTGCCTTCTTTTTGGATGGCGGGGGCGCTTAAGTAGCTGCTAAGGTACGCATTGGCACCCGCTTCGCTGATGATGTTGACCGTGCCACCAGCTTCTTCGATTTTGATGGAGGGACAACTGGCACCCGTGTTGGCAGAAATCCCCGGAGTCATGTTCAGGCCATCGGCAAGGTACAGATCAACGTTGCCGACTTTCACGTCAACCCAAACTTTCGAGCTGCTGCCCGTTAGGCGATAAGCACCCGGTTCGGTGATTTGAATGGTAGTATTCGCACCCTTACCGCTAATATCAATCGTAGTGACGTCCTCCGCATAAGCTTGCGAAGGCGTTGCGAAAGAAGCAAGTAGGCACATCAGAAAGAGCGCAAGGAGCACTGCGCCGCGCGCGAACAATACGGCAGGAGCATGGTCTCTCAAGGACGGGCGATGCTGAGCAGATGCAGTAATGGTTGCCATAGGAGTCCCTTCGTGCGCTCTGTATTCAGTTAAAAACTGCGTTCATTTTAGCACACAGCGCCGCCTGTTCCTCTCTTGCATTTCCGCTAATTAGCAGACGGATTAAAAGAGGTTCTATCAGGTAGGCGACCATCGCGAAACGACCCTACCTGGTAATTTACTGCCGCTCTTCGTTCTTGCCGGCTTCGCGACCTCTTGAGGCAGCATCTTCGGCGCCGCAGCCAGCACCGCTCACTTCACCGCAGCTGCCTTCGCAACGCCTTCGCCAGCAACCCCGCCTCGCCCGCCTGAGCAAAAAACCTATCGAGAACGTCCTCCAAAAAGGCGGCTGATTTTATCGGCTGCCTCTTTTCGTGCAGCAAGCCAAAATGATACGTTGACCTCGGGATCCGTTATGGGAATGCTAACGCGATTGTCACCCAGATCGCGATAACGCCGATTAATGCTCACATCGGTCGCAAAGCACGGCAGCGTGGATGTGCGTATAAGTTCGGAAAGCGCGAATTCATCGTCTTGCACTAAAAACCGTGATGCAGGAAGTCCCTTGCGCACAATGTCATTCCAAAACCCCAGGTCAGAACCAAGCAAGAAATTGAATCCATTCATATCATCAAGCGTTACTTGCGCGCGTTCGGCCAAGGCATGATTGCGCGGAACGCACAAAAACAGATGCTCATCCATAAGATGTGCGCAAATCACCTCTTCCCCATTCGGACGATACGGCAAAACCGCCACGTCGCATCCGCCCTCCATCAACGCCTGGCGCGTTCTATCAAGATTTTCAACGCGCATAGCAAGCGCCATACCAGGATATTGCTGGGAAACGCGCGGTCCCAACACCCAAAGCGGCGCCGGCGCGCAAGAAACAACATCGATCGTTCGCAAACTGCGATCATAGGCACGTACCTCGGCAACCGACGCCTCAAATTCGCGCAAGATTCGCTGCGCGCCCGCAACCGCCAAGTGCCCCGCTTCGGTAAGCTCTACCTTATTTTTGCCGTGAATGAACAGCTCAACGCCGTAGCATTTTTCGGCGCGCTTCATGGCACGCGTAATAGTGGGCGTGGAAACGTAGAACCTGCGGGCAACTTCCGAAAACGAGCCTAGTTCGCCCACGGCCACCAGCTGTTTGAGCTCCGTAATGTTCATTGCAACCACACGCCTTTCAATTATTGCAAAGCAGATTACGAGTTATCTGTGCTAACTACCAGCTTATCACGCATATAGTTTGATTTGTTCGAAGTATACACTTTACATGAACAGAAAGGATATATCATGAAGCACATCACATTCAACAATGGTGTGAAAATTCCGCAAGCTGGCCTGGGAACCTACCTGCTTGCACCCGACGATGCCCAAGCTGCCGTTACCTACGCTCTGAAAAACGGCTACGAGCTCATCGACACCGCAAACGCATACGTCAACGAGCGCGCCGTGGGGCGTGGCATGCGTGATTCAGGTCGTGCACGTGAAGAAATCTTCCTGGAAACGAAGCTTTGGCCTTGCTTCTACGAGTCGGACGCCGCGGTAGATGAAACGCTTGAGCGCCTGGGTACTGACTACATCGACCTTATGATTCTGCATCAGCCCGCCGGTAATTATCTTGCTGGCTATCAAAAGCTTGAAGCCGCTTACAAAGCAGGCAAGCTGCGTTCCATTGGCATTTCGAACTTCGATCAATCCGAAATCGAAAACCTCCTTGCGAACTGCGAGGTCACGCCAGCTTTGATTCAGGTCGAATGTCATCCCTACTTCCCACAAACGCAACTCAAGGAGCTTTTGGCAAAGCACAATATTGCCCTGCAGGCATGGTACCCGCTGGGAGGACGCGATAACAAGGCGATTCTTGATGAACCCGTTATTACTTCGCTTGCCAAGAAATATAGCAAAACCGCAGCTCAAATCATTATGCGTTGGCATGTTCAGCAAGGAAACATTGTGATTCCTGGATCGAAGACGCCCGCTCACATTGCCGACAACATCAATATCTTCGATTTCACGCTGAGTGACAAGGACATGGAAGCAATAGCAACGCTCGACCGCAACAAGCCTTTCTACGAGCGCACGCCCGACAAAATCGCCTTCTACGCTACCTGGCATCCCGATGTTGAAGGTCAAAAATAAGAACGGCTGCGCAAGATGAAAACGGAGCGCTTCGATAACAGCATCGACGTTTCATGGAAATATCGGAGCGCTCGCGTAAATGCGAGCAATACGCCCCGCAGAAGTACTAGAGTGCACCCTGCAGAAACCTCCAAAAAACACTAGAGAGCATCTGCGGGGCACAAGCGGCGTAGTGAATTTGCAATGTGCCGCCAAAAACAGTTTGGAAGAAGTTGCACACCTCAATGACAAAGAACCGAAATCAACTTGATATTCTACAGGGATCGCTTTGGAAAAGTGTGCCTCTGTTTGCGCTGCCCGTTGCCGCCACAAGCATCCTTGAACAGCTCTCTAATCTTATTGGCACCCTAATGATTGCCCACTTTTCCCCTGAGGGAGGCACCATTGGCATGGCGGCGGTTGGCGCAAACCTTCCGCTGACAAACCTGGTTATCCAGCTGTTCATTGGTCTTTCGCTTGGTGCGAACGTCGCTATTGCATACGCCGTTGGATCGAGAGACGAAAAACAAGCCAGCCGCTGCACGCATACCGCGGTGGCGCTTTCGCTTATCGGCGTAGCAGTGGTGCTGGGAATGGAGTTTGCTTCCCGCCCTTTGCTGCAATGCTTGGACGTACCAGCGGAAGCATTTGACGAAGCATTGCTGTTTCTGCGTGTGTACCTGCTGGGCGCACCCGCCATCCTGCTGTACGATTTCGAGGCGGCAATATTTCGCAGCATAGGAATCACGCGCATGCCGCTTATCGCGTTGGCACTGTCGGCGGTCCTGAACATGCTGCTCAACGCAATATTCGTAGTAGGCCTTGGCTGGGGTGCCGGCGGCGTAGCGCTGTCCATGGCGCTATGCTACATAGCAAGCGCAGCGTTTCTCTTTGTTCGCCTGCTCTCGACCGAAGAGGTCATTCGCATCATCCCCGCACGCTTGCGCATCAATCGCGCAGCGGCAGGAACCATTGTGCGAATCGGACTTCCTGCGGCCATCCAGGGCGGAGTATTCGCGGTGTCAAACATCCTTATCCAGGCTTGTATTGACAGCCTTGGCGCGGAAGTCGTGGCGGCTTCTTCCGCTGCGCTCACCTTGGAGTTCGTGTGCTACAGCCTGCTCAATTCGTTTAGCCAAGCATGTACCACATTCGTGGGCCAAAATCGCGGTGCGGGGAATCTGAAACGATGCAAAGACACGCTTAGAGTGTGTCTTATTGAAGATGGCGTAGTTGCTTTGGCGATAATTGCGCTCATGGTTTGGCAAGGACAAGCCGCGCTTTCGTTTTTCAGCGACGACCCGAACGTCATAAGCATTGCCTACGTGCGCATATGCATGATTTTCCCTGCATATGTGTTTAGCATGGCGTATGAGAACATGTCCGGATACTTGCGTGGGTTTGGAATTTCGCTGCCACCTTCGATGCTCACGGTGGTAGGCGTATGCGGCATCAGGGCTTTTTGGGTCGCATTCATTTTCCCTGCAAGCCCCACCTTCGTTACCATTATGACCACCTACCCCGTAAGCCTGGGCGCAACCGCCTTGCTTATTGCCTGCGCGCTCTTTTATTTCCGACCTGCGCGGGCAGCTCAAGCGGCTCGGCAGATGAGTCCTGTTGCCCGACCTGCAGCAAGCTGATTTTCGGGAAGGGGCGCAAGCTTGAGCTGCAGGCTTGCGCCAGGGACCCGCGAACGACGCGCGGGCAGCGCGGACGATATCCCACGAGCGGCACGTCGCAGCCAGACACACCGTTATCGAGCTCGCTGTTACATGCCGCGCCGTTGTTGGATACACCAATACCAGTCGCGCCATCAGCGTTGCAAAAGGCTACGATTCCGCTGCCTGCAAGGCGGGTTCTGGAAACTGAGCGCTCTGCGCGACCTTCGCAGCTTTCGACAGGACCGGGGCATGCATCGCCTCGGCGTCCACCATCGGGGAACCCTGAACCAGCGTCTTCTTGTCGCGTTCGCAAGGGGAAACTTCCGCTTCCTTTGCTTCCGCCTTCTTGGAAGACCGCACGGTGAACACGGCATAGACCAGGGACACCAGGCCAATTGCCGCGCACACCTTGTAGGCAACGCCTGCGCCCACCGCAGTAGCAACTTGAATGCTCGCATCCACGCCGGCAGATGCTGTAACGCTTGTCATGACCGTAATGATCAGCGCCGTGCACAAGCCGCCCGCCACTTGACGGCCCGTGTTCGCAATGGCATTTCCGTGAGCAATCATGTCGTTTTTCAGCGCGTTGACGCCCCACGTGTTCACTGGCATGTTCGCCAGCGACTGACCGGCGGCC
>CAKUDT010000008.1 GCA_934645125.1 uncultured Eggerthellaceae bacterium | reverse complement strand
TAAAGAAGCTTGAGTCAAGTGACCCCAAAAATGCAAACCACCTTCATGGCACACGCATCAAAAAACCGCTCAGCCCGCATTCCCTCGCATCAAACATCCAAGGCGGCATGATAGCCTTCATACACGGCATCGGTGATAGTGCGCGATCGCACTGCATCGCCCACCACCCGCACAAAGGGAGCAGCATCACGTAAGTCGTTAACCACATTGACCCTGCTCACCTGACCAATAGCCGAAATCACCGTATCACAGGAAACAACTATTTCCGTACCATCGTGCTCACGTACAACAACGCCATCTTCCCCCACCGAAACAGCCGCCGCATTAATCATTACGTCAACATCGCTCTTTTCGATTTCCTTTCGGATAATGGGCTGCTGGCGCACATTGGCATTGCAGGCAATTCCGTCGTCGTTGCTTATGAGATGCACGCGCTTGCCCTGAAGATGGCAATGCAGCGCACACTCGCAACCCGTCAAGCCGCCGCCCACAATAGCAATCTCCTGGCCCAGGGGAGCGTTTTCAAGATACAGCTCGTCCACCGTATAGACAGGAATATCGCCCTTGACAGGAATATTCAGCTTGCGAGGATAAGACCCTACAGCCACAATCACGGCGTCGGCGCCAAAATCGTCCGCAAAAGCCGCATCCACCGGGGTGTTCAAGCGCATATCCACACCCGCTTTTTCGCAAAGAGCAGCGTATGTTTGAGATAGGCGGTACATATCGTGCTTGAAGGGAACAGCCTGTTCACAGCGAAGAATGCCGCCCCATGCCGAAGATGCCTCGCACAAAGTGACCGCATGGCCCCGTTGTGCCGCCGTGCGAGCGGCCACCATACCGGCAATGCCGCCGCCCACCACCAGGACTTTCTTCCGTTCGCCTTGGGGCACGGGCGCAATAGCAAGCCCTTCGATTTCGCGACCGATGCGCGGATTAATTGCGCAACGCCGCGTTTGGGTCACCGGCCGCTCCGCCATGCAAACAAAGCAGCGCAGGCAACGCAGCACTTCATCACCCCGATTAGCCATAACCTTGTTGGGAAGCTCCGGATCTGCAAGAAGAGCGCGGCCCATAACCACCAAGTCAGCGTCCCCCCTTGCGATAATCTCCTCCATCATCTGGGGGTCAGACAATCCGCCCAATGTCGCAACCGGCTTATTCACATGCTTCTTGATTTCCCTTGCAAGATACACATTGCAGCCGTGCGGGCGGAACATAGACGGATGAGTGATAGAGAAACCAAACTGATAGCTGCCGGCGCTTACGTGAATGATGTCCACTAAATCCTCAAGGGCGCAAGCAATACGAATCCCCTCGTCAAGATCGTAACCACCCTCAAAAAGCTCCGATCCGCTCATACGCATCTCTATGGGAGTTCGAGGCCCCACCGCCGCACGAACAGCCATCAACACCTCGCGCGCAAAGCGAATACACCCTTCAAAACTTCCGCCATACTCATCTTGACGATGATTGAAGAAGGGGCTGAGAAACTGGTTGATAAGCCAACCATGCCCGCAATGCACCATGACCATGTCGAAACCAGCGCGTTTCGCCAAAGCAGCTTTTTCGCCATAAGCAGTAACAATATCTTTGATTTGATCCTTAGTCAGAGCCTTCACCTTCATGCCATCAGGCCGAACACCATCGCTCGGACCATATTGGCACAACTCGCCCTTGCTCTTTTTGTCGACCATATACGTACCCGCATATTGACCGGAATGGGACAGCTCAATGCTAGCCAGAGCGCCATGACGTTTAATAGCGTCGGCAACGTAGGTAAAAGCACCCAGCTGATTGGGGGTGGCTAAAGATAAATGCAGCATCTGCGATCCATCGGTTTCAGGATGCACCACCAGCTCTGACACGGTAACTATCGCAGCGCCGCCCTTGGCCCGCGCTTCGTAGAATCCCTGGGTACGTGGACCCGGGGTTCCCTCTGCCGTGATATCCGTTGCGCCCATAGGTGCGCTGCACATCCTGTTTCGCAAGGTCAAGCCGCACAAATCCAAAGGTTTACATAGGTTCGGATAATCCCTTTTCATAAAGCCCCGCTCCCCTTAATCACGCGTACTACAGAATCTCTTTCAGCAACGCATCGGAATACTCGACACCATCTCGCTGGCATTGGAGCATTTTCCGACGACGCATACAGATGGGCACAACTCCTCCTTCGGGTTTTAGAAAGAAGCTTTTATAGCCGCAATTGCCATAACCGCTGCATGACACGCATTTCATGTCGTTGACAGAAAATCCATCCAACACATTTTCCGTCAAACGTCTTAAAGACAAAGTATCCGACGACAAATCCATGCGTTGCCCCCTTCGCGCAAATATGCCCTTATATCGTAAATCCTAGCATTGCCGCAGGTCACAACATCGTACTACCAGGTTGATATTGCAATAATTCATACCTTTGGCTCGAAGATAGGAGCTCATGAAAACGTACAATCATTTTATTCGAAGCAATGCAGCAACTCGACACGTGCTATAAATTAGAGCACAGTGCAATTCTTGATTTGCTGCAAAACAAGAGAAAGGCGGCAGCTATGGAACTCGGAACTACGGTAACCTTGACCTACCGGGGAACGCTCGAAGATGGCAGCATGTTTGGTTATGCCGACGCCGAAAAACCCATGGTGTTTCAAACGGGCATGGATCAAGCAATCGACGGCTTCGAAAAAGAAATCCTTACCATGAGCCAAATAGGCGAAAAGAAAACCTTCACCGTTGACCCCTACGAAGCATATGGCGAATACCTCGATGACTACACCACGCAGATTCCCCGTGATCAAATTCCCGTAGACAATATTGCGGTAGGAAAACGAATCTGGCTTGCCAGCAGCGAAGACGGCACACCTTTGCCTGCTACCTGCATCGCGCTCGACAATGAAACTGCCACTTTTGACCTGAATCATCCACTTGCCGGCAAAAACCTGATCTTCCAAGTCGAAATCATCGACCTGCAAGAGGCTCCTAACGATTTCGTCTCCGCGGCTGAAAAAGCTCGTCGCATGAAAGAGCAGTCGAAGCTTCTCGGTGGAGACCAAGCGAGCGACTACCGCTAAGCACCATTCAACTAAACCCAAAAGCGCAAAAAAACTGGCCCTTTAGCCTGAGACGACATCCCAAGCTAAAGGGCCAGCAAAACTCGGTTTTAGTGCCATTAAACCAAAAGTGCGAGCACCCTACATGCCCCAAGGTGCGCCCGCCGGGTTCAATTTACGGCGCTTCGAAAGCTCTTCGCCAAACAGGATGCAATAACGCAACCCCTTCAAAGTTGCGTAAAGGCAAGCAATCTCATGCTTAGAACCGTGATTGAACACATCGTACGTAAGATAGGAACGGTCAAGCATAGGCTGGTACACCGGATTGTCAACCACCTGATCAAGCAAGATATTCGTAGACTCGCGCCCCAGCTCATCTTGCTTCAAGCAAATGTTATAGAGAATGTTCTCCTGCTCCGCAGACAAGCGTCCCAGCTCAAAAACTTCTGAACGAATCTCCTCTTCCGTTGCCATATCTTCCTCCTGGTCCCCAGTCTTTTCTGTCTTGTCCCGCGCAAAAACTCCCTGACGAGTTTTTACCTCGGCGTTCTCTTCCCGATAAGCCCGCTTCGAAAAGCGGGCTTATTCCATCGGGTATCTAGATTCCACCGAATCCCTTAGACGGATCGCTGCCGCCAACGCCATGAGCGGAGTCGCCAGCCTCGTTGCCCGTGCGCTTCGTGGAGGTGTAGCCGCCCCAAGCGCGAGCGATGAATTTGTCCTTGACAAAGAAAATCTGAGCCTTCATCAAGTCGCCCTTTTCAATACCAACAGCAGCAAGAACCTCTTCCTGGGACTTGCCTTCAGCTAAAAGCTCATTGAGCTGAGCAGCAGCCGCAGGAGCATCAAGCTCGAAAAACTCTTCTTTGTTCATAAGCTTCCCTTCCGTGGTTGTAGCATATACTTGCGGCCGCCTTACGACAGCCGCAAGTTTGGTAGATTACCGCAGCTCAATTACAGCTGGAACAAAACCATCGGGCGGTCGAACTCGGCCATTTTGGCCTGCATTTCCTCAAGCGTGCCGTAGTACATAGACGCGGATTCCTCCACTTGCACAGCCAAAGGACGCTGACCGGCTTTATCGCCGTTCGTTCCCCAATGGTCGGAGAAGATAGACGTGGGGCACGGAATGTAGAACCATTCCCACGCGTCGCCATCGTTGCCTTCGCCCTTCTTGAAAGGGCCAACCTGAACTTCCTTGATGCCGAACTGATCGATAGGAAGACCGAGCTCCTCTTTGCAAGCGATCTCGGCAGCATGGTTGCCAGAGAAGTAAGTGTAGTCAACGAGCAATGCATACTTCTGATCTGCCATAGTCTCTACTTCCTTTCAATTAATCCTGATCAAGGCTACGAACGCGCTTTATATTGCACATAACGCCCTTATAGGGAGCGCCGAAGCCCAGCTTGCCTACGTTGAAGTGAGGAACCAAGCTGTTGAAGTTGGACTTCCAAACACCGAAGAGGTTCGGCTCTTCGCCGTCCTGCTCGGGGAACCACCAACCGTGAGCGCAGTTCAAAATACCCGGCTTGATCACCGGAGTGATTTCAGCCTTGAAACGAGCCTCGCCGAACATGTTGTAGACTTCGCACCAGTCGCCATCGGTGATGCCGTACTCTTCTGCGGTCTGGGGATTAATCTGGACCCAAGGCCACGGATCAATCTGACGCAGGGACGGAACATGACGGTGCTCAGAGTGGAACGAGCTGTAGCGGCGCGAACCAGAAGTGGTGATCAGCGGGTATTGCTCTGCCAAATCCGGCTTGCTAATCTGGCTGAAGTTCGGCTCTTCGTAGTAAGGCAGCGGATCTTCGCCCCAGGATTCGTACAGAATCGAGTACGCTTCAATCTGGCCGGTAATGGTGTTGAAACCGGGCTGACCATCGAAACGCAGCAAGCCCTTCTCGTACTTCTCGTACTCGAAGCCATGGGCGCCGGGCTGATAAAGACCGAGTTCCTGGAATGTCTTCCAGTCAAAGCCCAGCTCTTTGAGCTGATCGCTGAAGAAGTTCTCCACAGCAACCTGCAGCGCATCCAGATCAAGCGACTTGCCATCGGCGGGCTTGTACCACGGCCACCATTCCGGGTTGAGGCGCTGGCCAAACATCAGGCAAATTTCCAGATCGGACTTGCATTCGCCCACCTGCAGCGCCTTGTTCATGGGGCCCATGAACACGGTGTTGCGGCCGTAATGCGTCAAAACGATGCCGTCGTGCTCTGCCCAGGTAGCCATAGGCAAGAAGTAGTCGCCAACAGCCATCGCGGTAGGCGTAAGGGTAAGGTCTTGGACAACAACGAACTCGAGCTTCTGCAGAGCCTTATGCCAACGCTTCGGCTGAGCAGAGCAAGTCGGAGCCAGGAAGTTGGAGCTGTTGAACCAGCCCATCTTCAGGGCGTAAGGCTGATCCGTTTCCATGGTGTTCAAGGTCTCGTCGGGCTGCGTGGTTGCCATACCCGTGGACAGGCCCGGCCAGGCAGCGGCACCAATGCGCTTAGCCCAAACCTCGTCGCTCATTGCACCGCGCTGTTCCATGCGCCACTTGCCCAAAAGTGCAGAAGGGGGACCCAGCGTCAGACCACCCGGGCGGTCGATAGAGCCAGCCAGAGCAGCCAAAACGATGAACGCCTGGGACAGCTGAACGCCGTTCTTGTTCTGATCGAAGGCAAGACCCCACGCCCAACCAATAGGACGCTCGGTACCAATGATGTGGGCAACGCGCTTGATGTCCTCAACCGGAACCGTAGTGATCTCGGAAACTTTCTCCACCGGATACTCGGCAGCACGAGCCTTGATGTCGTCCAGGCCGAAAATCCACTTTTCAGCGAATTCGTGATCGTACTCATCGTTTTCGAACAGAAGGTTCATAATGCCCAAAGCCAAGCACGTGTCGGTCTGGGGGCGAACCTGCAAGTTGATGTTGCCGTTGTGGGCACCCACCCACGTAACGCGAGGATCAATAGAGATGATCTTCGTGCCAAGCTTCATCATGTCAACCAAGCAGTGGCCGAAGAAACCGTCGCCATTGGAAGGCAGCGGCTCTTTACCCCAAACAACAACCCACTTAGGTAGAGTGTAACGAGGATCGTTGTAGCTGCCAGGCAAGTGTCCCGCGTAGTCAAGTTCGGGATAGCCTGCACCCAAAACGTAGTCGGAAATGGAGCAACGGGGGCCGTAGCACGACCAACCAGACTGGGTGTAGCAGCAGTTAGGAGACTGCAAAACCGAGAACGTCAAGGCATAATAGAAAATGCAAGCCTCGCGACCGGTGCCGCCAAAGCAAACGATGGACTCGGGACCGTAATTCTCCTGGAAATAGCGAACCTTTTCGCAGATGGTGTCAATCGCTTCATCCCACGTGGTGCGCTCCCACTTCATTTTGCCGCGGTCTTTGGGATCGCGTTTCATGGGGTAGATGATGCGCGACGGCGCATACGTATACTCGCGAAGTGCCAGGTTCATAGCGTTAACGCGGCCCGTGGTAATGGGATTATCATCGTCGCCCTCCACGCGAATCAATTCCCCATCTTTCGTGATAACCTTCACGCCGTATCCGACGGGATGGCTTCCCGGAGGTGACCAAGTGTTGGAGCGGGTTACAACAGTACCGTCGTCCATGACGGTCTGCCACTGCTTTCCGTATGCCATGTTCTCCTTCTTTCTTCCTTGTTTACCTTTGCAAAACATCGCTTAGCGCGATGAAAAGCACTACTTATCGGGAGGAGCAAACGCCTCCCTGAAAATCCGCGTTGCGCGGAGCAATCCTAAGCCGTGGGAGGCTTTGGCGCGGCAGGTGCCGCGGGCGCTGCGGGAGCAGGTGCGCTGGGCGCAGCGGGAGCCGGAGCATCGGGCAACGGCTTCGTGCCGTCTAAATACGGAGTGAAATCACATTTGCAAAACGGGCATGACTTCAGCTGAATACCGCCAATGGCCTGAAGAGTCCTACCGCATTCCGGACACTGATTAACGCCGGAACCGGCGCCTGCTTCTGCTGGTCTAAAGCACATGATGTTTCCTCTCGATCAATACCGTTTTCTTTTTGCAACGCACGCTCCCCGCAAAGATCGCCGCTGCAGTGTTGCGCAGTGGTAATTCATTGCATCGTGCCGCAAAAGCGACCCGTAACAAGGCCGTAAAAACACCTTATTCTCTTTCCGAAAAAGGCCCTCGGATAAAAGGGACAATTTTTGCAACACCCTTATCGTCCTATCGGTATGATTTTTATATTTCCGCAGTTCAGGGACATCATTCTGTTCTCAAGAAAAGTGTTTTCGGCTATAATAAACAGCATGATTCAAGCTGCCGAATCGCACTGATGCGAACGTCTTGAATCCAACTTTGGGGAGCGGTAAACTAGCCTTGGGAGAATTGGCTATTTCGCCGAAGGGGATCGCATGGGGTTGCTGTCAAAACGCATCACAATTACCGTTGAAGATAAAATAAATAAGGGAATTCAAGGCGACTTGAGTGCTCATTGCATTGCATTGGGGCTGAATGTAGCATGGGTTTTCTGCATCCTTTATGGTTTCGGCAGTCCCGAGCAAGCCTCCACCGTATCCGATTTCACCTTTAGGACAACATTTCTCACCTGTTTTGCGGTGGCAATGATTTGCGCCGCAATTACCGACCAGCGTTTCTTGCCCATATATACCGCCAAACGCTTTGCCGTGGTTGCCACCATCTTGGCAAGCTGCGGAACAATCTTGCTAAATGTATCAGGTACTCTTGGAAATCCGCTGATTATTTATTCGGCAGCACTTTTGTCTGCATTGGGTTCAGCCGTTCTTGTGCTCTTTATCGGCATTGCTTTTAGTCGCGAGAATACGGCGACCATCTTCTTCAACTCGATGATTGCCATAGTTATTTCGATCACCGTTTATATCCTTATCGGACGATTTGTTTCAACCGATCTGCAGCTTGTTGCTGCCGCGCTCTTACCCGTTATCGAACTTCCCTTGCTGTGGCTTTTGACTCCAGAATCCTATGTTGTGCGCCATGCGGTGCCTATCTTCAACCCGCTTCCCGTGAAAAAACCTGGGTTCATGTTGCACCTTGCACCACCCGCCCTGCTTTTCGGAGCAGTGCTTGGCGCTTTTCGTACTGCAAGCCTCAACACCGCTTTAGAGCAATCTCCCCTTACCCTGCTCCCTTTTGTGCTCACGGTTGGGACCGTTGTATCCCTTGTCTTCATGATGGTTTCGTTCTCCGTTGGCGCAAGCAGCAGCTGGAATGATTTGCTTCGGCCGATTGTTCCCTTTGTTGCTTTCGCCGCACTGTTCATCCCCAGCATCGACCCCAATGGATCCATTATCCCGTCCTCTATCGTCCTTGCCGGTATGCTCGCGCTTGCTTCGACTCTTTGGGCTTACTTTGGCCAGCTCTCTCAGGAATTCCGACTTTCTCCCATTTTTGTCTTTGCAGTTGCTGAAGCATTTATGAGCATCGGGCTTTTAGCGGAATCGACTTTCATTCATTTAGAGCTTTCTTCCCTATTACCTGCAATCGATCACATCACTTATCCCGCCATCTTGATTTTTATGCTGCTTTTGGGGTACAGCTTGATGCCCAGCATTCAAGACATCAAGCGCATGTTCCTTCCCTCAAAACGAACGAGTAACAGCATGATTGCCCAAATCAACGATAGAAACGAACAACACATTGCGCCGGACAACCCCGCCGAAGACGATCGTGCAACCGATTCGCCCCGGACCACATTGCTTGAGCCCGAACGCGCGCACGTGCTGCACGAATCAAACAAGGGACCCGACCAGGCAAGCGAAGCCTCGGAAAAACCGCTTCCATTGAATAATTTGGACAGCTTCTTTGCTGAAGTCAAAAACGATACGCGCGACGGAGAGCGGAAAACGGGCTGGTTCACCAACCGTTGCGAAGAAATAGCCAACTGTTATCTACTCTCGCGCCGAGAAACTGAAGTACTGTTTTTCCTTGCCAAGAATTACAATGCGAGCTACATTCAAGACAAACTTTGCATATCGCGCAGCACGGCAAAGACCCATATAGCCCATATCTATCGTAAGCTTGATATCCACACGCAAAACGAGCTCATTCACATGGTGGAAGAGGGTCGAGAAAAGCACGACGCATAGAAAGCAGAGGTCGATTCACTCGCATCTGCAAAAAATATTTTCGGCGGTTCATCTGCGCAAACAAGAAGCACTCTAGGAAGTCGAACACCGCACAATGCCGCATTCCTTCCACCTGCTCAACCAAGGAAAGCTTCGTCCGAGCGCACAAGCAGGGGAGCAGCCCTTATTCGGACTGTTCCCCTGCTTGAATGGTGTTCTTCGGCTAAATCCGCGATTACAGATTATGCTCTTTCCAGTAAACCTTAGAGTAATTGTCAATAGCCTCGTCCATGTAATCGTACACACCCGGGAACGTAGAAACGCCCAAACCTTGCGACGCACCAGGAACGTAATACAAAGGACCACACCAGTCGCATGCCTTTTTGACCTCGGCATCTATAACTTCACGAGTCCAACCCGCGTAGTCAACCTTAGCCGAGTCAATACCGCCCATGAAGGTAATGTCCTTGCCGTACTTCTCAATGAGCATAGGAATATCGTTAGTGCTCATGACGCCCTGCCAGATATCAATACCCATTTCAATCATATAGGGAACCAGAGTTTCTCCGTAAGAGTCGGAGTGATGCACAATAAGCTCCACACCGCGACTCTTCCAATAGCCGTAAACCTCCTTGTAGGAATCAAGCAAAAATTCCTCGAACATCTCGGGAGACATGAAGGTGGAAATCTGGGTGCCCCAGTCATCATGATGGAACAATCCGTCGGGGTTCAGATGATCGCACGTGACTTCAGCCAGTTCAAGCTCGAATTCAGTGATGTACTTGATAAGCTCTTTCAACTCATCGGGGCACTCGTAGAAAGCAGCACAAACGTTGGAAATCTCGCCCAAATAATGGCACATCTCAAATATGCCAGGAGCCACAAAAGGCATAGCGTATTGAGATTTGCGATCGATCTTTTCAAAAGCCTCAATGTCCTTCTCCCACTCGGATTCAGGCAGTTTCAACGAAGGCTTCTTTACATACTCTTTCCAATCCTCAATGTCCTTGCAAACAATGAGCTCGGGAGTATGCACAGGGAAAGCACCCGGCTGACCATCAGCCCAAGAAACAGTAACGCCCCAGTTGTTGACTACGTTGAGCTCACCCGGCTTCGGGTTGTGGCGAGCGCGATGCGTTGCCGTCATAACAATGTTGAATGCTTCGTACTGCTTAACGAAGCGCTCGGGCTTGCCGCCCTTCATGACCTCCTGGAGGTTTTCGCGAGGTGTAAGCATTTTTTCTCCTTTTCACCGATTTCAAAATTGCGCTCCCTTGTTACCTTGGGAGCGCAATCGATTCACCTATTGAGATTCTCCCGAAACTACTTATTTCTCGGTATTCGCAGCAGCTTTGCGAACATCGATTTCAGCCTGATATTCCTTCAACTTTGCAGGAGTCAGATGATAGCCAACAAGAAGCAAGATGGCGGCCAGAACTACCAGAGCAGTGGGGATAAGCATGAATGCAATGCCCAAACCCTGCTGGAAAGCAATGTACTCGGCAGTAAGCGTTGCGCCAGCTACCGTGAACGGAGCCATGTCAGCGGCAGTGGTGAAACCAACGGCAGCAAGCACGAAGGGAATCAAGATACCGCGCGCCATGAAGCCAATCTTCAAGGGGAACAGCTGAAGGCCGTTGATCCAACCAGCAGCGTTCGTGCGATTCTTCCATTCGTTGTACACAACGGTATCGGCATACATAGCAGTGGAGCAAGAGTAGGTAATGCCATAACCCAGAAGAGACAGAGACATAAAGATAATGACCATCATAGGATTGAACAGATTGAAGTAAGCAATGAGCATCATCACTGCCATAAAGGCGAAAGCAGCAATCATAGCGTTACGAGCGGACTTCAACAAACGAGAGATAGGAGCGGACAGATAAGCACCCACAACGCAAGCAATGTTGGAAACAAAAATGTAGGTAGCCAGCAGTGCGGGATCAAAAGCAACGTACGTGAAGTAGTAAGCAGCTACGCCGGAGCAAGTAAAGTTGAAAACCCACTTAGCAATGTCCGCCAAAAGCAGGAACACCAGCGGAGGATTGGAAACAAGGGCACGGCCCAAATCGCGGAACGTAGTACGACCGGCATCGTTGCTGTCGCGCTTGTAGTTTGCCAACTCTTCCTTGGTGTATTCTTTTTCGTAGCCCTTGAACATCTTAAAGTGCACGAAGTAAAGAATTGCAAAGCAAACGCCCATGACAAACGCGCCGAAAGCATACTGGTTAGCTTGGCCGAACAAGCTTGCGCCAATAGGCAACAGGCCCGTCATAATGTAACCGAAGAAAATCTTCGAGGCGTTCGACCACATACCGCGGGTAGATGCCATGCGAGAACGATCTTCAGGAGAAGTTGCCGCAACAGAAATCATTGCAATGTTGGATACGTACGGGAAGTCCCAAGCCGCATGAGAAACAACGTTGAAGAAGATGATAAGCGCGGCAGCAATAGCCGTGTTATCGCTCAGGCGGGTGAACTCAAGGCAGAACAGAATGGGAACGAGCCACGGCAAAACAAGCAGCCAAGAGCGATAACGACCCCACTTCATGGGCTTCAAAGAATTGATGAAGCCACCGTACATCCAGCCCAGGATCGCATCCACCGTAGCACCTACGCCGGAAACCAGCGCGGCGGTGGGCGCATCAAACATGGCAAAGTTCGTCAAGAAGAATACGAAATAATACGTTTCTACACTACTCATCAAGTTGAAACCAAAGTCGCCAACACCGAAGAAAACCTTCAGCGCCTTCGACAAGGGCTTCTTTTGCTGTACTTCAACAGCAGGAGTTTCAGTGCTCATGTAGTTCCCCTTTCCTTTGTTTAGAGCGCCTTGATCGGCGCACCCCTCTAGTTGCGAATAATAGGGAGGAAAAACGAAATTCAAAAGGTCACCTGGTGTTATTTTCTGCCCTCTTCATTGTGCAGATGCGCACAATGGACCACCCAAATCGGAGCACACTAGGCAATAACGATGCATTGGTTGCCATCAAATTGTGCATTAGTGCACAGTAGCAATCTGTTGAAAACCGTGTATGATGGAATAGCGCGGTTTATCCTTGCCTTGAATGGTTCAAGGAGGCAAACCGACAGGTCGATCTGATAACAGGGGGTTGGATCGCCATGAATCTTTCCATACGATACATCTACCATAAAATCTTGAAAAAGGATGCTAATGCCTACATCGCAGATGAGCATGCAGTACCCTTGAAAATTCAATGGATCAGTATCGCTTCGCCCCGTTTTGCCAGCCACGCAGGTTTTCTTTACTTCGTAGAAGAAGAATACGAGCTTCCCACCTTAATGCACAAGGCTGAAGGAGGCTTCGGCTGCATAGTCCCAGAGCGCTTATCCGATCTGTGCAAAGGCATTCCGCGCATCATTATCGACGACGAAACAGACCCGGATAGCTTGTTCGAATATCTGGTAACAGAAGTGGAGAAATACCGCACCTGGCACGATAACATCAACGAGCTGTTAGTATCCGATGCATCCTACCAGGAAATACTTGATGAGACCTCTCAATTTGTTCCTCGCCCCATGTATATCGCGGACGCCAATTGGCGCATGGTGTCTCATGTTGCCTACGAAATGAACGAAATCAGCGCAACCTGGCACTACCAAATGCTTCATGACGGCTGGTACCCTATTAGCATAGTGGAAGCGCTCAATCGAACCGGTGAATTCCAACGCATCACGAATCTTCCGCGGGCGGCCCATTTGGAGTCGGAAGTTTTCACTATGAAAATCATCGCAAAGCCGCTACGTTACCGAAATCAATTGGTGGGCTATTTTTTTATTATCGACACCCATAATGATTTAGGTTATTGCGAGACCGAAATAGCCGAAGAACTAGGAAAAATGCTGCTACCACTTGTGGCATCCCGCAACACTCTTTCAGGTATCACGAACTCGCAGAACAACTTTATCGCTCAGGTTATTGGCGGCCATATCACCAGCAGGCAAAAAATTGCCACTAAGCTTATGGAGGAAACGCACTGGCCCCTTCGCTCTGACTTCACCATCGTAACGGTCAAATTCGCACAAGACGAGCTGAATAACCACATGCTGCACATGAGAGTTGTAGGCCTCTTGGAAAGCAAACACGACAGTCATGCTTTCTATTATAAAGACCGGGCTATTGTTGTTTTCCGCACTCAAGGTGTTGATATCGACGAATTCAGCGAACATCTCAATCGATGCTGCACTTCTCTTCGCCGCGTTCTCGTGGTAAGCAAGCGCTTTCTCAGCTTTGACCAACTTCCTGAACACTACGACCAAAATCTGCTGATTGAGGAAATGATCGAGTCTGATCCCACTCCGCGCGTCGTAAGCTGCGATGCCATGTTGCCAAAGCTGTTGGCAGATTACTGTTATTCAAAAATACCCCTCTGCTATGAAGTAGATGTCCTTAACGAATACGACAAAAAGAACAATACGACATTCTGCGAAACCCTTTTCTTCTATTTGTCTTACGAACGAAACATAGCCGCTGTCTCAAAAGCCATGTTTTTGCATCGCAACACACTACGAAACCGATTAACACGCATTCAAGAAATCGTTCCCATTGATTTAGACGATCCAATGACGCGTTTCCGTCTTATTATTTCGCTAAACACCCTGATGAACAGCTAGCAACCCCAAAAACAAGGAGCCCCTTATGAAACAAAGCACCATGAAATGGATTCGAATTCTTATAATGTTCTTACTGGCATGGGGACTTGCAACCATCATGAAGCAAGGCGTTTTCCCGCTCTTTGGGTAAGGGAGCGAGCATCCCTTTCTTCCACCCCGCAGTACGCGAACTCAATACAGATTTGACATCGTTCAAGGAGAAAGCATGATTGTAACAGCTGGAATGATCGAAGCATGCCTTGAACGCGCCGGATTGCGCGGCGTCAAGATTGATGGATCCAAGAACTGCACCATCGAACAGGTACGATGCTACTGCAACAAACCGTGCGCCCAAAAGACCCTATACCTTGTCTCCGCCGGCACAAGCTACAAAAAGCCGAAAGCGGGGCAGTGCGCCATTGCAATTCTCCCTGGTTCTTCAGAATGCGAAGACGAATGTGCGCCATTCTACGACATCCTTCGCAATCTTGATCGCTGGGACGCCCAGCTGAAAGACGCCATTATCGACGAGCGCCCCGTAAGCGAACTTGCCGACATTGGAGCCAGCGTTCTTCCCCATCCTTTCGCGCTTTATGATGCGAATCTGAACATCTTGATGAAAACGCCTGAATACGTTATCGATTACCAGGACCCTGATTCCAACATGCCCCCTGTTTCTTCTGCCGAGAATCTGCTGCTCGATGAGGATTATCACAATGCAGCTGCAAAAACGGATCCCTTCTATTACCACGATGCGAATGGCCTTTTGTACTACTGCGTCAACTTTCACTTTGACGGGGCCTATACGGCTCGGCTCGTAACCCGTATACAAGATTCTGAGCGTCTGAGCAGCGGAGAGGAGCAGCTTGTTACTCATTTTGCGTCCTATGTCAGTCGCGCGCTTGCTTACTCACGAAGCCTGGAATCAATTGAAAGCAAGTACGCGACCCTTAGACAGCTGTTTCGCACACTGTGCGAGCAGCCCACAGCCCTTCCCGATGCGGACCTTGCGGCTTATTTGACGCCTTGTGGCTGGGGTGCCACAGACAATCTGCTGGTTGTAATATTTGCCCTGGAAGAAAACGCGCCTTGGAACAGCGCAGCAATCTATCTGGGGCGGCAGCTGGAAAGAACCCTATCTGGCACCATCGCGCTCGCAAAGCCCCAAGAGATTACCTGGATTGTGAACTTAAGCCTAATGCAGCGCTCGGATATTTCAAAGCGAGAGGCCATCACCCATGTGCATAGAACGATTTCCGACCTGTGCCGCGACTACGCCTGCAAGGCAGGAGAAAGCCATATTTTTGACACCGTTGCAAACATCTACGCCTACTGCGAAGAAGCACACATGGCACTCAAATTGGGAAACGCGATTGACCCCTCCCTTTGGCATTATCGATTCGCCGACTATTGCCTTGCCCACTTGCTCCGCTACGGCACAGGAACCCTTGAAAAACACCAACTGTGCCACCCCGCTTTGCTGAAGCTGATCAGATACGACGAACAAAACGGCACCGAGTACGCCCCGACGCTCGCAAGCTTCCTATGCAATAACCAAAGTCCCACGCCCACGGCAAAAGCCCTGTTCATCCATAGAACATCGCTTATTCGAAGGATTGAACGCATCAATAAAATAACAGCACTCCACCTGGATGACCCCGATGAAGTGCTGCATCTATTGCTTTCTGCTCGGCTGTTGAACCTGTAAAGCTTAAGCCTTTCCCGCGCTTGCTGCGCCATACGTAGGCAGCAATTGGCGGTACCTTACCACTTCCCCAGCCATAACCGGGTCGCGCATATTGCTCAGCTTAAAGCCCTGGAAGCCGTAAGAATGACCGTACTTGCCGTATTCGTTCAAGCAGCGCTGCACTTCAGAACAGGTGAGCTCATCGGTTGCATCGTCCTGACCAGGAGCTCCTTGAGTGTCATAGCCACCCATGACGGAAAGCTTGTCGCCCAGCGTCTCGATAATGTTGCAAATGTCATTTATCGGCTGAGCAGCCTGCCACGCCATGGACCCTTCCTCAATGACATCGGGAAGAATATCCTCGCAGTGACCGCAAATATGTATCTCGGGAATAATTCCCAACTGTCGTGCCGCCTCGTTCATGCGGGTGTGAGCAGGCTTGATAAACTGGCGGTAAATCTCAGGGGACATGAACAGCGAACGGCTGGTTGCCACGTCGTCGTAATGGACGTACGCATCGGGCTTCAGGTATTCCGCAACGCGCTCAAGCAGACGAACCTTGTAGTCGGCGATTGCCATGCACAAGGCATACGTTGCTTCAGGCTCCTCATAGAAAGCGCACAGGGCGTCTTCGAAGCTCAGAAGATGCGTCAAACGCAGAAACACCGAGTTCCACGTGTGGTACTCAAAAACGCGCTCATTGCGATCCTTGCCAGCAAGCTGCTGTTCCGCGAAAGCCTTCCAATCGATTGCGTCTAAATCGGGAAAACGGACTTTATCCTCCCAATCGCATACATCATCAAGCGGAATAAGCTCGGGATCAAGGGCGGGCTGACCCGCTGCCGATGAAGTTGGGATCCAGTTACATCCAAAGCCATCTCGGCCGCCCGCAAGCGGGCCATTCTCCCAATACTCCAGCTGGCTGCCAAGAATGTACTGGTCAACCGCAAAAGAGGGAACCCAATCCGTTGTCTCGTGATTGAGATACGCTAAGTAGTTCTCACGTACGCTATACATACCGCATCATCCTCCCTTATCGAAAAACTTCCCCTGTTTTACGACCCTGCATTCATAATAGACGCACGCGCTGCCAGGCGAAATACCAGCAAACGTGAATAATGACACGACCAACGCATCGTTTTGTAGCGCGTCTGCTTCTACGAGGGCACACTCCCTTTCGCGGATCCAAGAGACAAGCCTGCGGGCAGGCTGGAATCTCGGCATTCGAGGGCTCCCTATTCCTGGAACGAACATAGTAGTTGCGTCCAGATATGGGAATTTACCGCTGAATTTTCATTTCCACCCTTGAGCACCTTGCCCTTTTCACCTTCGCTCCCGTCATATCTCACAACCAAAACGGTGCGCTGCCCCAATTGCGCACGCGATCGCTCCCCCGTCACATCTCATGACGCCGCATTGAACTAGACGACTTCACGGCACCTCCCCTTTCTGGTTGCATTTCACACCATTTGTCCCGACCCACGTCCCTAAAGCACTTCTCGCGCACCCTCAACCCGCCCTTTTCAATTAATGTTGTTGGATTTTAGGGGCGAAATTCGAAGTTGTGGTAGGTTGGAAGTAGGTCGAAGCTCCGAATCGAGCGAACCTCACGAAATACCTCAACATAACATAATGTTGAACTGGGATTTTGCAGAAGCACTTTTTACCGCGACCGAACTCGACCCGAAAAAGACCCCGAATTGCAGCGCACACCTACTTCCAACCTGCATCAACTTCGAATTTGAAACCCATTTTTC
>CAKUDT010000007.1 GCA_934645125.1 uncultured Eggerthellaceae bacterium | reverse complement strand
CGCCAACGCTTAAAAGGGCAATACGGGGCGAAAGCACGTCAAGAGTATCCTGGTCACAAGATACCGCAGAGCCATGGTGGCCCACTTTGAAAATGTCCGTCTTGCCAATATTCCCCTGCTCTATCATGCGCTGAAGCGTTTCACGTTCAGCATCACCCACGAGAAGCGCCGTATAATCAATTGCGCTATCACCATCCACATCAACTGCCACGCTCAAGCAAAGACTATCCTGGTTTCCTCCTTCCTGAGCGTAAACATACGGCCAAACCATCGTCGCCGAAACGTGATTTGCGCAGACTGAATCACCCACCTCCATTCCAACCAAAGGTACGCCGGCAGCATGAAACGTATCCCGAACCCCCGCGCACTTCTCACAAGCGCATGTAATCATCGGTGCGGGCACGCATCCTTTTTCCACTTGCACCACGCTCAAGAGCGCCGGAAGCGAACCGCAGTGATCATTATCAGGATGCGTGATAAACACGGCATCAAGCTGGCGGATGCCTTTCTTCGCGAGCTCCCGTTTGAGCTGCGTATCCTGATTGCCTGTATCAACAAGCATCGCCGTTTTTCCGTCACGGAGCAACAACGCATCCCCTTGACCCACGTCGAGCGCAGCCAAATAGATTTCGCCACTTCTTCCTGCTGAAACAATAATCGCAATCAAAGCAATCGTCGCAAAAGCGCCGCAGAAAAGCAGCTTTCGTTGCGAGCTTGTTTTCTGAGCATCTTGGAGATTTGAAATCGTGCGCGCAAGTGCTCCTCGTTGCAACGAAATAATGCCGATAAACAGAAAAGTGCTTAAGGCAACGGCAGTCGTAATTGACAATTCGGCCGGAATCGCCGCATAAGGAAACGCTGCAAGAACGCTTACCATCAAAGAGAAGACCCTGCATAATCCCTGGCAGATCACAAGAACCACTCCCGATAAAGAGCCAAATGCTAGAAAGAGAACTTGACATGCAAGCGCGCTGATGCAAAGCGGCGTGAAGAGCAAGCCGAGCAAGACATTTGAAAGCGGAGCGATAAGCGAAACCTGTGCAAAAAGCGCTGCAGATAAAGGAAGCGTTGCGATGCTTGCCGAAAGCGTAAGGGAAACGCTTTCTTTAATGAATGTTTTTGCTTTCGACGAAAAAGTCCTCTGCTTTGTTCTGCCAAATGCCCTGGTGAAAAATGGCACGAGCACAATGATACCCAGCGTAGAGAGCGCCGATAACGCAAACGAGGCAGAAACAGATATCGCAGGATCAACTAAAAGGCAGGTAAAGATACAGAGCGCTAAAGCATTTTGCGATGCGGCTCTTCTTCGCGCGAAAAACGACATGCATGCCAAAAGAGACATAAAAGCAGCGCGAAACGCCGAAAGGGGAAACGCGCACACGAAAAGAAACAGCACAACAAGCAGCACCGACAACAGCGCTTGATACGTCCGCCTTACGCGCAATCGCGAAAACAAGACAGTCACAAATGCAATAGCCAAGCTCAAATGCGCACCACTTACGGCAACGATATGAGCCAAACCCGCTACTTGAAAATCGCGATAGAGCGATTCTCCTTGCAAAAGCCCGCGATACCCGCAAGCAAGCGCCAACAGTAAACCCGTCTGCGATGACTCCCCGAGTCTTTCGCTCACATTCTGAATAAATAACGTGCGCTTTTCCGCAAAAGGCGTTACCCACGAAACATCATCCACGCTTTTTACGTCTGCTTTTGCGGCAATCCCCTTTGACCAGTACGCAGGTTCCTGGGATTCTTTTGGCAACGAAACAGCAACTTGCGCAGTCACGCATTGGCCATAGAAAAACTGATTTCCCTTTTTCGCATAAAGGCGCACCTTAGCGATGCTTCCATCAGGGGTTTTCGTTAAGCACTCAGCGGAAACACCGTAAGAGTTTTCCTGGGCGTCGTTCAAAACGAAGAAAGAAAGTTCTTGTTGTGCCGATTCGCTTTTATCACTCACATCAAATTGAGCGCAAGCATGTTCGATACTAACCGCACCCGCAAAAGAGCAGGTAACACCAGCGAGCAGCATTGAAGCAGCAAGAAAGAATAGCTTGGCGTTCACAACGCGGATCTTTATTGCCCAAAAAGCCGCACCAAACGCCAGAACAGCACCGCACGAGCCAAACAGGAACAACTGTGCCGCATCCATGCCGCGCGCAGTTTCAAACGACGCAGCGCAACTTGCCCAAAACACAAGCGATAACAGCAAAAGAGGCGAAAGACGCATGCGTTTCGCTACGGGGTCAATGCAAAACCCCTGATTGCCTTCAAGCATAACGTATTACACGCAAACGTAGGCACGAATCGATTCAAGTTTCTTATCGCCAATGCCCGAAACGTTTTTCAGCTCATCGACCGTCTTGAACGATCCCTGTTTATCACGATAACTGATAATGCGCTGGGCGAATGCAGCGCCGATTCCCGGTATTTGCTCGAGTTGCGCCGCCGTTGCGGTATTGATGTTGACAAGCTGCGAAGAGGCATTGCCGCGGCCCGCCGAATCGGAAGATGACTCGTCGATTGCTCGTACGATTATCTGTTCTCCATCGCTTACGGGGCGCGCAAGATTAAGCGATTCAAGCGAGGCACCGTCAAGAAACCCTTGGGCACACTCGACAACATCGCATACGCGTGCTCCTTGCGCTACATAATACACACCCGGTGCGGTTACTTGGCCGCAAATATATACGCAGAGCTGCTTTTCATCAGCTTTATCTGCGCTTTCACCTTGTTTAGAATCAACATTATTTGCATTAGGCGCATCCACGCTCGATAAAGCCGATGCTCCCTCAACCGCACCGTCTGCTTTGACAAGCACGCTATTTTGAGCATTCGCCGTGCCGAAGAAGCCAAACGCAAAGAGCGCCAATACAGCCACAATACCCGCGATAACTTTTATTCGAGGTTCATTTTTACGACCAAAGCGAACTAATTTCGCTCGGAATCTTTTAAGCAGAGAAAACATATGCCGCTCCCCTTTCCTTCATAACGAGGAAAGGATAGAACGGCATATTGACAAAAACCTATCAAAACAGCCCGAAACGCTATCAAAATGCTATCAAATCAGGTTTTTTCGCTATCAAAAAGTTGACAAACGCTCGAAACTACTTGCACGCGGGGCAATCATAATCATGGCGCTCGATTTTGCTCATGATTTCAGGAATCCACTCATCAAGCGGCAACAGCGCTTCGGCCTCTAAAACGTCCTCAAGTTTCGCATGCGTCTCAGGGCTGCGCGGCATGAAAAGCGTGCAACAATCCGGTGCATCCTGCGACGAAATCTCGAACGTACCGAGTTTTTGCGCCTCATCGATAATTTCAATCTTATCGGTACCGATAAGCGGCCTGAACACCGGCATCTCAACAGCAGCATCGGTCGCACGAATGTTCTCAAGCGTCTGAGACGCAACCTGACCCAGGCTCTCACCCGTCACCAGCGCGCCTGCATGCACTTTACGCGCAAGCTGTTCAGCGATTTTGAACATAAGGCGACGATACATGATAATACGTAAGCGCGGCGGCACCTTAAGCGAAATCTCGCGTTGGTAATCACCGAACGGCACCACGTAAACACGCGCAATGCAGCCCGTTTTCTCAAGAACGTGTGCGATATCGTCCACCAGGTATTCACTGGTATCCGATGTCTGCGGGCGTCCCGAAAAATGAATGCCCATGCAAACAGCACCGCGGCGCGCCATGCGCCAGAGTGCAACCGGCGAATCGATTCCCGATGACATCAAGCACATCACGCGCCCTGAGCTGCCAACGGGCAAACCGCCAATACCGCGAATACTGTGCGCATACACATACGAAGAAGCTTGCACAACCTCGACGCCAACCGTCAGATCGGGCTCTACCATTTGAACTTTGACCTGCGGAAACGCGTCGCTTAAAGCACCACCGATAATGCGGTTCATTTCCATAGAGTTCACCGGAAAATCGGTGTGGTTTCGACGCGCAGCCACTTTGAAGCTGGCAAAACTGCTCGACTCACTCATTGCGGCAATACCCGCCGCCGTCATATCCTCGATGCTTCGTGGACACTTGAAGCCGAAAGAAACGCGCGCTACACCAGGTACGTTCGCGATGAATTGCGCGACATGCGTGTGTAGCTCTAAATCGGTCCCTTCACGAAGAAAGACACAAAGACGCCCAGAAATACGCTGAATCGTCACCACGGGATAATCCTGCAGCAACGATTCAATGTTTTTCAACAATCGCATCTCAAAGGGTGCGCGATTTTTGCCTTTGAGGCCTATTTCGTGATAGTGGACCAGACAGATTCGTTGAAAATCAGTCATCCTTATCCTTACTATAACGCTTAATTCGCCTTCAGGTCGATAGTGGCGGGGTCGTAAGAAACATCGCCATCGGCAATTTCAGCGAACGCCAAAGAAAGCGGTTTCTTGTCGGCAGCGCGAGCGACCTGCACCGACAAAGACTGAGCGGCGGCGCGATCGCGCTGACCACGCATCATATCGTTGATGTCGCGCGCACGCTTCGCAGCAATGGTGCACAGCAGAAAACGATCGTTATCCGTGCGGTCCAAAAGCTCATCGATTTTAGGTTCAATCAAGCTCATAACATTTGCTCCAAAATCATATACTTTAATCCCGAACAATAGCAACAAGCTTTTTCGTTGCTTCATCCAGGTCATCGTTGACTAGACGAACATCGTATTCGAAACGACGTTCCATCTCTTTTTCCGCCGTTTTCATGCGCGCTTCAATTACCTCAGCAGATTCAGTACCGCGACCAGAAAGACGACGACGCAACTCTTCCATGCTGGGCGGCTCAATAAAGACCAAGCACGCATCAGGGAAAAGTTGCTTAACTTGAAAGGCGCCCTGAACTTCAATCTCCAAAATGACCGAGTTGCCCGCGGCAAGGTGCTCTTTGATAGGTGCAAGGGGTGTACCGTAGTAATTATCGTTGTACTTAGCCCACTCCAAGAAACCATCTTCCGAAATTCCCTGTTCAAATTGCTCTTTCGTCATGAAAACATACGAAACACCAGGAATTTCGCCTTCGCGGGGCGCACGCGTAGTCGCGGAAACCGAAACCCAAAGAGAGGGAAGTTCCTGCGCAAGACGAGCCACCAAGGTGCCTTTACCGGCACCCGATGGCCCCGAAATTACAAAAAGCTTAGAAGGCACGATTAGCCCAAACGCTCCAGAAGCGCAGCCTGCTGGCGCTCGCCTAAACCGCGAAGACGACGGCTATCAGCAATGTTGAGCTCAGTCATGATCTTCTCGGCCTTGGCCTTGCCATAGCCAGGAAGAGTCTCGATAAGGGTGGAAACCTTCATACGACCAACAATTTCATCATCTTTCATGGCGATGACTTCCGCAAGGGTAAGAGCGCCCGACTTAAGCTGCTCACGAATTTCTGCACGCTTTGCGCGAGCCTGCTTAGCCTTTTCCAGTGCCTGTGCGCGCTCTTCGGGAGTCAACTGAGGAATTGCCATTCTAATCTCCTTTTTCAAATTATCTCACGGGCAAAATTCAACCCGCCTATTACTTCTGCGAGGCGTTCTGTGAAGCCACCTCAAGAATGCAAATCTAGATATTACACGAAATACCCAGCTCATACAATAAAAATAATGGGATGAACAAGAATCGGACAAAAAATTTACGCCGAAACACCCTCGAGTTCGCGAATTATGCTGCGAAACGCCTCCACGGGATCGGCCGCTTTCGTGATAGGGCGACCAATGACAAGATGCGATGCACCATGCTCAACGGCAAAGGAAGGAGTCGCAATGCGCTTTTGGTCTCCCGCATCTGCACCCGCAGGGCGAATACCCGGCGTTACAATAGCAGCAGTATCTCCCAGCAGTGCACGAAGTTGCTCCGCTTCCCAAGGGGAAGAAACAACGCCAGAGACACCGGCGGTTTTCGTAAGAGCTGCAAGCAGATTCACCTGGTCGGCGGCGGCGCGATTGACGCCAATTTCGGCCAACGTTGCGTCATCCATGCTGGTCAGCACAGTAACGCCCAACGTGATGGGAGCATCACCCTTGCCCGCTGCTTGCTCTACCGCCTTCTGGGCAGCGCTCATCATCTCAACGCCGCCCGAAGCATGCATGGTAAGCATATCAGCGCCAATAGAAACAAGCGATCCAATAGCACCTTGCACCTGATGTGGAATATCATAGAGCTTCAAGTCGATGAACACCTTGTAGCCCATGTCCTTGAATTTCTGCACGAATGCAGGACCTTCCTTGTAGAACAGCGTCATGCCAATCTTCACCCAGCGAGCTTCGCCCTGAAGCTTTTCCGCCAAGTCGAGCGCCTCTTGCGCCTCCATGTCCAGCGCAATAATTACGCGATCCGCCGGTTCAAGTTCCTTGTAGTTTTGCATAAAAGATGCACCTCTTTCTAACACCCAAGAGCACCAATGAGCTCGTTCACATCGGAAACGCCCTGCTCTTCGCAGTACGCCTCAATACCCTCAACAACATCGATGGTTGCATGCGGATTCATGAAGTTCGCCGTACCCACTGCAACGGCGGTTGCACCGGCAAGCATAAATTCAATAGCATCGGTGCCCGTTGTCACACCGCCCATGCCCAAAATGGGCACGTCAACTGCCTGATGACACTGCCATACCATGCGCAGCGCAACGGGCTTGACCGCAGGACCGGAAAGGCCACCCACCACGCGGGCCAAAACAGGCTTGCGGCGCTTCACGTCAATCGCCATGCCCAACAGGGTATTGATCAGGGAAATCGCATCGGCGCCTTCTTCTTGCGCCACTTTTGCGATCTCAGTGATATCGGTGACGTTCGGCGTAAGCTTCACGATCATGGGACGCTTCGTGGCATTGCGGCAGGCACGAATCACTTCGGAGGCTTTCTCAGGAACGCAACCAAATGTCATGCCACCCGCATCAACGTTGGGGCAGCTGATGTTGATCTCGTAGGCATGCACGTGGGGACAGTTTTCCAAGCGCTCCACAACGGCTTGGTACTCGCCTACGGAGTGACCCGACACGTTCACGATGCAGGGAACGTCTTGCGTTGCCAACCAGGCAATATCGCCTTCAATCAAGTGGTCGACGCCGGGATTCTGCAGACCAATGGAATTCAACATACCGCTGGGGGTTTCCGCAATGCGCACGGCATCGTTTCCCGCCCAACCGTTCAAGGAAACGCCTTTAGTGGTAACGGCGCCCAAACGCGAAAGGTCCACGAAATCGGCGTATTCGCGTCCCGCAGCAAACGTGCCCGATGCAACCGTCACAGGGTTGCGCATGATAAGACCACCAAGGTTGACCTGGGTATTCACTGCCATTACCACACCACCTTCTCTGCTTCGAAAATCGGACCGTCAACGCAAGCGCGCTTGCGGCCATTCACCGTTTCAACAATGCACGATAGGCAAGCTCCCACGCCGCACGCCATACGCTTCTCCATGGACACCTGGCACGCAACACCTGCACGCGCTGCCGTTTGCGCAATAATGCGCATGAGCGGTTCCGGACCGCAGACGTACACCATGTCGTACGCGTTTTTAGCAAGCAGCTCTTCCACGGGCCCCGTGCAAAAACCAGCGCAGCCGAACGTGCCGTCGTCGGTTGCGCAATGTAACGCGTCGCCGTGAACCTGCTTGTACAAATCATACGTGACCAGCGCGTCTTTCGTAGCAGCACCAATGACAGCATCCACCGTGGCACCCGCAGCTTTCGCCTGCTTGGACAGCATGAACAACGGGGCCGCGCCCACGCCGCCGCCAACAATCAATACACGCCTGCCCGCTTCAGGAACATCCCAACCGCGGCCGATTGAGCCAATAACATCGAACTTATGACCCGGAGCAGCCGAAGTCATAAATTGCGTTCCCTCGCCTACCACCTGGTACAAGATGGTCATGCGACCCGCTTCGGGATCGGTGTCAAGAATCGAAAACGGACGGCGCAGGATATGCTCGCCGAAGCCATTGAGCTTCATATGCACAAACTGCCCCGGCAATACAAGCGGAGCCACTTGGGGGCTTTCCAGATCCATGAGGTAGAGGCGCGGCCCTACGTTATCGTTGCGAAGGACTATCGCCTTCTCATCTATCAGAGTCATGTATTCCTCCTTTGTCTTGCTGCTCTGCTGCGAATAAGTACAGTGCGGAAATGGCGCGCGCCGCCTTACCGCCGCAGCGCGGCATCCGGCTCGTGTTATGCAACCACCGTGCAATCAATCATGGTGGGCTGGCCACCAACATATACATCCGTTGCACGTCCGACCAAGTTTGCCCCGATAAACGCACTATTCGTTGCCTTGGACTGGAAATCCTGCTCGGTAACCGTCCATGCCAAATTCGGATCGATAATCGTCACATCGGCAACGCTTCCAGCCGCCAGCGTGACCGGCTCTACGCGCAGAATCTCACGCGGCGCAACAGCCATGAGCTCAACCATGCGCTGCCAGGTAATAACGCCGGGATTTACCAGATTCGTCAGGATAAGGCCAACCGACGTTTCAATGCCCGTCATGCCAAACGGCGCCAGCTCGAACTCGCGATCCTTTTCGTAAGCAGCATGAGGCGCATGATCGGTAACAATAACGTCAACGGAGCCATCAATCACGCCCTCAATAAGCACTTTGCAATCGCTTTTCGTGCGCAGCGGCGGGTTGACTTTGAAGTTCGTATTGTAATCAACGCCAATCATGTCTTCGTCAAGGAACAAATGATGCGGCGTTGCTTCGCATGTCACCTTCAAGCCTTCCGCCTTTGCGGCACGAACTGCATTCAAACCGCGTTTCGTTGAAATATGCTGAATATGAAGCGGGCAGTTTGTCAAACGGCTCAGCGCAATGTCACGCTGAATCTGCAGCTCTTCGCCTTCAGCAGGCCAGCCGGCAACGCCCAGGCGCGTAGAGACAACGCCTTCGTTCACTTGCCCCGTTCCTACCAGATCCTCATCTTGGCAGTGACTCATGACAACGCGGTTGAACTGCGCAGCGTAGTCCATAACACGGCGCATCATGCCGGCACCTTGAACGCCACGGCCGTCATCGGTGAACGCAACGGCGCCATGAGCAGCCATATCGCCCATTTCCGCCAAACTTTCGCCCTTGAGGCCCTTCGTGCATGCGCCGGAGATATACACGCGGCAAGCGCCTACTTCCTTCGCGCGCGCCTTCGTGTATTCCACCGCCAAAGCCGTATCGGTTACGGGAAGTGTATTCGGCATGGCGCATACTGCCGTGAAGCCGCCGTGCGCTGCGGCACGCGTACCGGAATGGATGTCCTCTTTGAACTCGTAGCCCGGTTCGCGCAAATGCACATGGATATCCACCAAGCCCGGAACCAGGACTTTCCCCGTCATGTTGCGCACTTCAGCGCCTGGAATGGAAAGGTTTTCACCAATCTGGGCAATCTTGCCGTCTTCGATAAGCACATCGCAAACGCTATCAAGGTCTACTTGCGGGTCAATTGCTCGCACGCCTTTAAGAATCAGAGCCATCGTTGCCTCCCAACAGCAAATACAAAACCGCCATGCGCGTCAAAATGCCTGCATACACTTGATCAAGAATCACCGAACGCTCGGGATGATCAGCCATGTAGCTGTCAAGCTCAATACCGCGATTGATAGGACCGGGATGGCAGATGATAGCATCCTTTTTCATGAAACGCTCACGTTCTTTATTCAAGCCGTACAGCAAGCTGTATTCACGCAAGCTGGGAAACGGGGCATCTTCGATGCGCTCCATCTGAATGCGCAGCATATACACCACATCAAGCTCGGGCAGTGCTTCTTCGATATTCGCCGTTACGTGATCGACGCCTAAGATTTCAGGGCGCGCCGGCAGCAGCGTTGCAGGAGCGACAACCGTAACGGTGGCTCCCATGATTTTCAGCGCGGGAATAAGCGAGCCGCACACGCGCGAATGGTTGATATCGCCCACAATACCCACGTGCAGACCTTCGAACGACCCTTTGCGCTCCCAAATGGAGTACAGGTCCAGCAGCGCTTGCGTGGGGTGCTGGTGCTTGCCATCGCCCGCATCAATAACGGGAAGGCCCGATGTTTGCGCAATCTTATACGGCGCACCAGCGTGTTTATCGCGCACGACAATACAGTCAATCTTATAGGAGCACAGCGTTTTCACGGTATCCACCAGGCTTTCGCCTTTTACCGTGGACGTTGACGTGCCGCCAAACGCCATGGTATCGCAGCTCAGGCGCTTTTCCGCCAGCTCGAACGAGCTTCTGGTGCGCGTTGACGGCTCGTTGAACATATTCACGACCGTATACCCCTTGAGCGTGGGCACTTTCTTCACGCGGCGCTCGTTGACCGCTTTAAAGCTTTGCGCCGTACGCAAGATGGTCATAATGTCCTCGGCGGAATATTCCGTGATATCAATGAGATTCTTGTGGTTGAATGCCATGACTATTCGGCTCCCTTCTCCGCCGAAACGGGATGACTATGGGCACGCTGCCCCTGGTCAAGTTCGGAAATCTCAACGCAAGTGCGACCGTCGGTCTCTTCCAGGTAAAGGCGCACGTTCTCGGAGCGCGAGGAAGGAACGTTTTTACCCACGTAATCGGCGCGAATGGGAAGCTCGCGATGACCACGGTCAACCAAAACGGCCAGCTGAACAGCGGCAGGACGCCCGAAATCCATCAGGGCATCAAGCGCGGCACGGATGGTGCGACCTGTAAAGAGCACGTCATCTACCAGCACGACTTTTTTGCCATCGAGCTCAAACGGAATGTTGCTGCCCAAAACTTGCGGCGCAATATAGATGCTGAAGTCATCGCGATAGAAGCTGATGTCAAGCGCCCCCAAAGGAACTTCCACCCCTTCTATCTGGTGAATCTTTTCCGCCAAGCGGCGCGCTAGCACATCGCCGCGCGTCACAATGCCCACCAGCGCCAAATCTTTGCAGCCTTTGTTCGCCTCCAAAATCTGATGGGCGATACGCGTTAGGGCGCGCTCGACGTCATCGGCGTCCATGCATACGCTTTTCACGTCTCCGTTTTCCATACCACGCTCCTTTCCGTTTACGAAAAAGGGTCCCCGCGCGTTTTACGCGAAGACCCTTATAAACACAATGGTAGTATGAGCCTTGTCGGTCTCTCGGTACCGCTTTTAAAGGGCTTGCCTCATTATACGCGTATTCCCGCCCCTGTTACGCAGGCAAGCGCAATCTGCGAAAAGTTTGCGGAAGCGGAAGACGTGCAGGGGCACGTTCGGCAAAAGCGCTTCTTCCACATGCGTGCGCGTATTTGGAAGCAGATAGCGCCCGCAAACCATCCTTTACCGAGCACTACGCAAGCTCAGCGGTAAAATTAATCGCCTGAACAGCGGCGATAAGCTGATCGGTATTCGCACATCCCTCAACCGTTGCTCGTTCTTCTTCGAGATTCACGTCAGCCGACGTCACCCCATCAACCGCTTCAAGCGCATCTTTCACGCGCGCAACGCATTTCGGGCAATGCATGCCACCTACATGAAGCACCGTTGTGTTTGATTCCTTGAACAGAGCCATTTTGTTTCCTTTCCCTTTTGTTTATTCCCATGGCTTTTATTTATGCAGTTTTTTTATGCGATTTCGCTGGCTTCCAGTTACGCAGGCGCAGCGCATTGCTTACTACGCAGATGCTCGAACAGCTCATGGCCGCAGCGGCAATCATGGGATTAAGCGTAATCCCCAGCGGTACAAGAACGCCCGCGGCAACGGGAATGCAAATCACATTATAGAAAAGCGCCCAGAACAAGTTTTGCTTGATGTTGCGCAAGGTGGCACGGCTCAAGTCGAACGCGTTGACAACATCGGTCAAACTGCTGTTCATAAGAACGATATCGGCGCTTTCGATGGCAATATCAGTTCCTGCGCCAATGGCGATTCCCACATCGGCGCGGGCAAGAGCGGGGGCATCGTTCACACCATCGCCCACCATGGCAACCTTTCCTTGCTTGCCGGCGCAGCGAACGTACGCTTCTTTTTCCTGGGGCAATACGCCAGCCACCACATCATCCACACCCACAAGTTGCGCGATAGCGTTTGCCGTGGCAACGTTGTCTCCCGTGAGCATCATAGTGCGTACGCCCTGTTGCTTCAAAGACTCAATAGCCGCAGCGCTTTCTGGCTTCACGGCATCGGCCAGTGCTATAACGCCGGCAAGCGAACCTGCATACGCGAAGTAGAGCGACGTTTTTCCCGCTCGGGACAACGCATCCCCCTTATCCGCAAGCGCGCCCAGTTCAATGCCCCGTTCGTTCATCAAGCGCTCATTTCCCGCCAACACGTCTTCTCCCGCCAAACGAGCACGCAAACCACCGCCGGGAATCTGGGTGAATTGCTGGACAGCCATTGCAGGTATTCCCTGCTCAGCGACATAGCGACAAAGCGCTTGTGCCAAGGGATGCTCGCTTTTCGCTTCAACGGATGTAACAAGCTGCAGCAGCTCTTCGCGTTCCACACCTGCAGCGCACAGCACATCGGTCACTTCTGGAACGCCGGTGGTGATGGTTCCCGTTTTATCGAAGATAACCGTCTGAACATCGTGAGCGGTTTCCAGCGATTCGGCACTCTTGATCAAAATGCCGTTTTTCGCGCCGCGCCCCGTTCCCACCATAATGGCAGTCGGGGTGGCCAGACCCAAAGCGCACGGGCAGCTGATAACCAAAACGCTGATAGCATGATTCACCGCTTCGGACACAGAGCCGCCAAGAGCCAGCCACACCACCAAAACAATCAGAGCAAGCGCCACAACAATGGGAACGAAAACTCCGCTGATCTTATCGGCAATGCGCTGGATAGGCGCTTTCGTGCTGGTCGCTTCATCAACAAGAGCAATGATTTGCGCCAGCGCGGTATCGGCACCCACGCGTTTCGCCTGCATGGTGAAATACCCGGCCGTGTTCACCGTGGCACCAGTAACAACATTGCCCGGCAGCTTCTCGACCGGCACGCTTTCGCCCGTGATAGCGCTCTCGTCTACCGTTCCGTTGCCCGAGACCACCACGCCATCAACGGGCACCGCTTGGCCCGCCTTCACCGCAAGCACGTCTCCCACCTGCACGTTTTCGACGGGGATCTCCGATTCCGTACCATCATCGGCAACAAGAAGCGCTGTTTTAGGCGCAAGATCCATGAGCGATGTAATGGCATCGGTCGTTTTTCCCTTTGCGCGCGCCTCAAAGAACTTTCCTAGCGTGATAAGCGTCAAAATCATCGCGGCTGATTCAAAGTACAAATCCATCGATGCGTGGTGCGCAGCCATTGTGTCGCCTGCACCCAGCGCCGCCGCCATACGATAAAGCGCTGCAATACCGTAAAGCGTAGATGCGCCCGAGCCAAGCGCGATAAGCGTATCCATAGTGGGCGCTTTGTGCGCAAGCGTTTTGAAGCCAACGCGGAAAAACTTGAAATTGACGAAGATGACAGGCAGAAGCAGCAAAAATTGCGTGAGCGCAAACACCATCAAATTCTGATTGCCCAAAAAACAGGCAGGCAGAGGCCAGCCAAACATATGCCCCATGCTCAAATAGAATAGCGGAACAGTGAAGCAAAAGCTCACAATAAGGCGCATTCTCACCCGCGCTGCTTCTTGAGCCGCAGCATTTTGCTTGCTTGCGCCCGAAGCGGAAGAACCTGCGCCCGAAGCCGCTGCACCGCCTTGCGCAGAACGCGGAAAAGCACCGTAGCCCGCTTTTTCGATTGCAGCAACCACCTGAGCCGTTACTTGAACGGATTCTTCGCACTCGATGTCGAGTGTATTTTTGAGCAGATTTACCACAGCGCTTTCAACGCCTGAAACGCTTGTTGCCGCTTGCTCAACGCGCGCTTGGCACGCCGAGCACGTCATGCCCGTGATATCAAACATGCACTTCATCTAGCGGCCTCCGAACTTCTTGATAAGCTGCATTGCTTCATCGATAATCTCGGTGTTGCCCTGCTGGATTTGCTCTACCACACATGTTTCCAAGTGGTTTTTCAGAACGATTTCGCTCACTTTATGCAAAGCGCTTTCCGCCGCAGCAAGTTGCACCAGCACATCGCCGCAATAACGATTCTCGTCGATCATGCATTTTACGCCGTTGACCTGGCCAATCGCCCGATTGAGACGCTTTTGGATATCGATTACCATCTGCTCATCGCGCGGCGTGTTCTTCTTTTTGCAACAACACTCTTCCATAAGGCTCTTCCCTTCTGTGTGCTTGCAAGATTCCAGCGACCCTTGAAGCACAAGCATCGCTGGATTTCGTTTATTTTTCAATGAGCATTATATACCCCCTATGGGTATATAGAAGATAAAATTTTTTGAATTACAACGCATACAGAAGAAATGCGTATGCTGCGCAACCCGAAAGAGCGCACCACAAAAGAGATTTTGTCAATCGAGCAACCACTACCACAACAAACGCGGCAAGAATCGGCGCAATCGCAGGCCACACACCTGCATTAAACATACCCGGATTCAAAAGATCGTTCGCAACCAACGCAGCAAAAGCGGCCGGAGGAATAAACCCCAACGCACGCTCAACTTTCTCGGGAAGCTTTCTTCCTTTCAGCATCATCAACGGCGCACAACGACATATGAGCATGGTCACAAAACAGCATGCGAAGACAATGATAAATTCATCAAGACCCATTTGCATGTTATTTACCCATCTCGCTTGAGCAAACAGGCGCAGAAAGAGTGCCGTTCAAAGGTGTATCCTGATTTACCGATGTTTGGATGGCCTTTGCGCTGGATACTAAGTCCGAGCTCGATACCTTTACGGTTTTATTAGTGACTTTTTCCTTCAAGATGCTTGCTGCAAACGCCGCAGCGACGCCAATAACCGCACCCAGAAGAATAGCCGGACCCGTAAGGCCAACGCATTTGCACACATACACGCCAGCAATGGCGAAAATAATAGCGACAATGTTTTCAATGCATATTTTCTGGGAACACATAAGGCAGACAAAGATGGATGTCATGGCAAACGATGCTACCGCCAAAGGAATATTGATCAAACCGCCGATGATCACGCCCAAAGAATTCGAAACCGTCCACGACGCACAGGAAAAGATGTTCACCCAAAGCGCGTGCTTAACCGACCAATTTCCTTCTTCGAATTTTTCGGTATTCACGCCAAACGATTCATCGGTCACCGTTGCGCCAAACAGAAATGTCAACCGTTTCCGCTCTTTATCGCAAAACGGCGCAAACGATGCTGAATACAGCATTTGACGCGTGTTCACCAAGGAAATGCTTGCAATGATGGATGCCAGCGGCGCACCGGCAAGATACATATTCGGAAGCATGAATTGTCCCGCGCCCGAATAAAACAATGCCGAAAGCAAGAAAACTTGCAAAACATTCAAACCGATCGAGGCATTCAAAATACCGCACGGCACGCCAATAGCAACGTAGCCCAGCATAATAGGCAACGCTGCTTCAAGTGCTTGTTTTATGTAGACCGATTTAGACACGAATTGGCATTATAGACTCTTTGCGAATTATTTCTACCCTTCAAAAAGCGGCGGTAGGTTTTTAACACAAACGGATGAATCGCGCCGAAATACCTGGCTACCTTTAATACCGTACGGCTCCTCGCCCTAGTTCAACAGCTGCGGACTCCAGCCCCGAACCGTATTAACCCCAAACGTTAAAAAGACCCCGTCACTTTTTAACATCAGCCCAAAGAGCGGGGCGTGAAGAGCTCTTCGAAGCAAGAAATGGCATCGCGATCGGTCATGCCAGAAAGGTAGTCAACAACAGCACGAATATCGTTTCCCTGCGAAATGACGCGGTACTCTGCAGGAATGTCTTGCGGATGCTGCAAATAGTAACCGTACAGGCACTTCATAAGGCGGCGCGCTTTATCAACCTCGTGATTCACTGCATCGGATTGATAAACGCAGCGGAACAAAAACGCCCGGAGTTCGGTCATGGCTGCAAGCACCGGCTCGCTTAATCCAATATCCCCTGTTTGAGCACTTGTAATAACCATATTCTCTACGAGCGTTTCAATGCGTTGGGCGTGATTCGTACCCAAAACGCTTTTCGTGGAATCCGGCAACATATTCTCGGAAAGAAATCCCGCGCGAATCGCATCATCGATGTCGTGATTCACATACGCAACGCGATCGGCCGTTGCCACAATGCGCCCCTCAAGCGTTTTTGCGTGCACCGCCCCCGTGTGGCATAAAATTCCGTTACGCGTTTCTGACGTAAGCGATAAACCTTTGCCACCGTTCTCAATGACCTCCACCACACGCACGCTCTGCTCATTATGACGGTACAAATCGTTTACCTGGTCAGATGCGGGATCAATGCGCAGCGTGCCAGCAATGCAATGGCGCAGCGCCTCTTCCCCCGCATGACCAAACGGCGTATGGCCTAAATCGTGACCAAGCGCAATAGCTTCCGTCAAATCCTCGTTGAGCCCCAATCCGCGAGCAATCGTACGAGCTATCTGCGCAACTTCAAGCGTATGGGTAAGGCGCGTGCGGAAATGGTCGCCTTCAACCGCCAAAAACACTTGCGTCTTGTGCGATAGACGTCGAAAGCTTTTCGAATGCAGAATTTTATCGCGATCTTTCTGGAAGGGATTGCGCAGCAAGTCGGCATGAAACGAATGAGCGGAATCGCGCGACGGCATCAACGGAACAGCCTCAGGCGAAAGAAAACCGCTGCGTTCTTCAGAATACGCATCCCCCGTTACCACTTCCACGGATACCGCTTCCTTTCTTCTGTTGTGATGCTGCTCTTCAAGCAACACGTTGCGCTTTACGCACGCCACCTCGCTGCAGACAAAGCGACTTTTCGATTACGAACGCGCAAGCTTTGCAAGGTCTTTTGCCTGGTAAACGCCCTGTTCTGTGATAAAAGCCGTAACAAGTTCTCCCGGCGTCACATCGAACGCCGGATTATAAACCTCTACTCCTTCAATAGGTTGTGGAAGAACTTCGGCAGCAACACGCTGCTCAATAGGAATTTCCGCACCTGTTTCAAGGGAGAAATCAAACGTGGATAAAGGAGCCGCAACATAAAACGGAATCTTGTGATACTGCGCCAAAACGGCAAGTCCATACGTGCCGATCTTATTCGCCGTATCGCCATTGCACGCAATACGATCGGCACCCACAATCACGCAGTCGATCTTGCCTTGCGCCATGAGTGCTGCCGCCATGTTATCGCAGTTCAACGTTACATCCACGCCCGCCTGCGCTAATTCCCACACCGTCAGGCGCGCACCCTGGCCCACCGGACGCGTTTCGTCGGCAAACACTTTTTGCACTTTACCCTGCTCGGAGGCAGCATAAATAATGCCAAGTGCCGTTCCGTAAAACGCTGTGGCAAGGCTTCCCGCATTGCAGTGCGTAAGAATGCAGGCGTTATCGGGGATAAGCGAAACACCGTTTTCGCCGATGGCGCGATTGATGCGCTCGTCATCTGCCGTCAATTGCTGTACGTACGTGCACGCATTCAATCCCATTTCTTCAAGCGGAGCGCCACCATCAAGCTGCTCATGGATATAGGCGACTGTTTTATCAACCGCCCATTTAAGGTTTACCGCAGTCGGCCGCGCATCAATCACTTCGCGCGCAACAATATCGAGCGCCTGCGTAAAATCATCTTCATCAACTACCACGGCATCGTTTTCAAGCCAAAGCGCCACGGCGGCAGCACCAGCAATACCGATGGCAGGAGCGCCGCGCACGGCAAGCGTCTTGATGGCATCAATAACTTCGCGCCACTGCGTTGTCTCGGAAACTTTCAGCTCACCCGGCAAAAGACGCTGGTCAATGAAACGCAAAGAGGCTTTATCGTCGCGATACATAAGCTCCAATGTGCGCGGAAGGTTCTCCATATGCAGCTTGCTTGCCATAGCCTTGTCCTTTCCAGGGGGATTTCTTTCCTGTAAGTATACTCGTTTCGCCGAAACCGCACGCCCACAACGTGTCGTGCGTAACAAAAGCGCGCATGAAAAGACCATGCTCAAGGCAGAAAAAATGCGCCGACAATAAGCCGGCGCATCTTCTGAATGCCACTCTATTGCTAAAAACGCAATTACAGCAAGTTCTGAACCGCAATGAACAGCGGGCTGAACGTCAACGCGATGATGGTCATCAGGTTGATCAGGATGTTCATGGAAGGACCAGACGTATCCTTGAACGGGTCGCCAACGGTGTCGCCAACAACAGCAGCCTTGTGAGCCTCGGAGCCCTTGCCGCCATGGTTACCCTGCTCAATGTACTTCTTGGCATTGTCCCAAGCGCCGCCGGCGTTGGACATGAACATAGCCAAAAGCATACCAGTTGCAACAGCACCCGCCAGGAAGCCACCCAGCATTTCGGGGCTGAAGCAGCCGATAACGATAGGCACAACAACGGCCATAATGCCCGGGAGCATCATTTCATGCAGAGCAGAGGTGGTGGAAATACCAACGCACTTGTCGTACTCGGGCTCGTTCTCGTACTCCATGATGCCGGGAATCTCGCGGAACTGGCGACGAACTTCCTCAACCATGGCATGAGCAGCACGGGAAACAGCGCCCATGGTCAAAGCAGCAAACATGAACGGCATCATAGCGCCAATGAAGATACCGGCAACAATGATGGGGTTCGTCAGCGTCAGGCTGAAGCCAGGAAGCATATGGCTCATGGTTGCCTGATAGGACACGAACAGAGAGATTGCAGCCAAGCCAGCAGAGCTGATAGCGAAGCCCTTCGCAATAGCAGCGGTAGTGTTG
>CAKUDT010000006.1 GCA_934645125.1 uncultured Eggerthellaceae bacterium | reverse complement strand
ATGCATCCCGATCCCACGATTGAAATCCATACCGAGGACTGCAAGAAGTATAACGTTCACGAGGGTGAATGGGTTTGGGTCGAGAATCAGCGCGGTCGCTGCAAGTGCCGTGTTGCGGAAACGAACATCGCTTTGCCGGGTATTGCAAGCGCCGATCATGCTTGGTGGTATCCAGAAGCACCCGCCGAGGAAAAAGACGGTCTGTTTGGTCTCTTCGATGTTGCCATTAATCAGCTGTTCCCCTGGGAACCTGGTCGAAGCGGCTTTGGCACCAACTATAAATCCTCGATCTGCAAGATTTATCCTGTAAAGGAAGGTGAATAACATGGCACGCAATGGTCTGTTGATTGACTACGAATACTGCACGGGTTGCCATTCTTGCGAAATGGCGTGTCAAATAGAACACAATTTGCCTCCCGAGCGTTTTGGTATCAAGATTGCTGAAATTGGCCCTTGGCCGATTGAAGGCGATGTGTGGCAGTATTCCTACGTTCCTGTTCCGACCGACGAGTGCGATTTGTGCGCATCGCGCGTTGAAAAGGGCAAAGTACCTACCTGCGTTCATCATTGCCAGGCTGCGGTCATGAAGTATGGCCCTATCTCCGAGCTGGCGCTTGAGCTTGAGAAGAAGCCTCAGCAAGTGCTGTTCGCTCCCAAATAGGGGAACTATTATGAGTGCGGAAAAGCCCATGACAATGGGTAGGCGCTGGTTGATATTCTTTACCGTATTTTGTGTAGGAGTATTTGCCGGATTCAATATGTTCAAGGCTCCGCCCCTGTTCGTTGCGCTCATGCCCGAACTGGGATTTACCGAGAATAACATTGGTTGGGTCATGTCGATGTTCTCGATTATTGGCGTTATCCTTGCTTTCCCGGCAGGTGGGATTCTTAAGAAACTTGGCATTAAGACCTGCTTGTTGATCACGGCTGCAAGCGTGGCTATTGGTTCTGCAGTAGGTGCTGTTGCGACAAGCGCTGGCATGCTGTTGGCAACCCGATTCATCGAAGGCATTGGCCTGGGTCTTATCTCGGTAGTTGGACCTGCGGCGGTAACAACTATTATTCCGCCGCAAAAGCAGGGTTTTGCTATGGGAATTTGGACAGTCTGGTTCCCGTTTGCAATTGTTGTTGCGCTTAATGTTTCTCCTGCTATTTTCGCACTGGGCGGCTGGAGAGTTGTATGGTGGGTTGGCGCTGCGCTTTCTCTGATTTCGTTCTTGATGACGCTGTTTTTCTACAAGCAGCCGCCTCAAGAAGAGCCGGTTGCTGCAGCTGACGGTGGCGAAATGCCAGCGCTTGATTTGAAGCCCGATTACCGGAGCTTGATTCTGGGCACCCTTGCTTTTGGTTGCTGGAATATCTTCTTTGGCGGTGCTATCGCAAGCTTCTATCCGACCTTCTTGGCGCAAGTGCACGGCATGGATGTGCAGTTTGCAGGTACGGCTTCGAGCATTACGAACATTCTTGTTCTGGCGCTCGGTCCTATTTCGGGAATTATCTCGGATAAGCTGCATACCCGCAAATGGCTCATGGTCTTTGCTTTGGCTGGTGCTGCTGTTATGCTTACGTTCGCGTTTGGCGACAATCTGACCATGGTATGGGTTTACCTGATTGTCATGTCGGTATTTGCGGCTGCAATGCCTACGGGCACGTTCTCCCTGGTACCGCGTGTCATGAAAGACCCCGAGAAGATCGGTTTCGGTATGGCGGTTCTCGCGTTCTTTCAGAATATCGGCATTGTTATTGGTCCGATTATCTTTGGAGCGCTGAGCGCGAGTGTTGGTTGGCAAATGGCATCGATGACCTTCTTGCTCCCCGCGGCAATCGTCGGCCTTATTCTGACGCTCTTTATCCGCGAAGAGAGGAGTGCCTGATAATCTGAGCGTGGGTGATGATTCGCTCGCGTGAAGAAATCAGGAAAAGGGAATCGTAGGACCGGCGCATATGCGCCGGTCCTTACTGTGTCTGCGATTAGTCGTTTGTGGGCTTAAAGAAGGGGCGGGGAAGGTTTCGCTCAGAAGCTTCGCTTTCGTCCGACTTGCTTCCGGCCTGCGTGCGTTGTGTGCCACCCCCAGAGCTCCTACATCCCTTCGGCGTCGAAGCGCTTTTTCAGCGCCTGGTAGTGGATGCTATACTGAAGCGCAGTTTCTTTACTAACCTTCCCTTGTTTTACCAGGTCGAATAGGCTTTGGTCCATGGTGCGCATGCCTAGGCTGCTTCCCGATGCAATGGCGCTGTCAATTTGGTACGTTTTTTCCTCGCGGATCAGGTTGCGAATAGCCGGCGTAATGAACATGATTTCGAACGCGGGAATCACGCCGCCATCAAGCGTGGGAATGAGCTGCTGCGAAACAATAGCCTGCAGCGAAGAAGCCAACTGCAAGCGGATTTGGCGCTGCTGGGTGGCGGGGAAGACGTCGATGATACGGTCGATGGTGCCCGCCGCGCTGGTGGTGTGCAGCGTGGAAAGGAGCAGCTGAGCCGTTTCCGCCGCCGTAATCGCGGTGCTGATGGTCTCGTAATCGCGCATTTCGCCCAAAAGCATGATATCGGGAGCCTCGCGCAGTGCGGAACGCAGCGCTTCGCCGTAACTTGCCACGTCGGTGGGAATCTCGCGCTGCGTTACAATGCACGTATTGTGCTTGTGCGCGAACTCAATAGGGTCCTCCATGGTAATGATGTGGCCCACGCGCTCGTGGTTCAGTCGGTCGATGATGCACGCAAGCGTAGTGGATTTACCCGCGCCAGCTGGCCCGGTGACCAGCACCAATCCCTTCTGGAAGCGGCTGCAGCGCAGCACTTCTTCAGGAATATTGAACTCCTGGGGGTTCGGTAAGCCAAACGGGATGATGCGAATAACAGCTGAAAGCGAGCCGCGCTGACGGAAGATGTTCGCGCGGAAACGCCCTACGCCGGGCAACGCGAAGGAGAAGTCATCGTCGTGGTTCAGGTTCTCTTCGAAAATTTTCCAATCACGTCCTGCGAGCGCATACACGCTTTTCACGAACGCGAGCGTTTGCTCGGGCGTGAGCGGGTCGGCGTTCATTCGGCTTTGGCGCCCGTTTGAGCGATAGGAAATGGGAAGGCCTGCCACGATGAAGACATCGGATGCCTTGATGTCGATCATTTGCTGTAAGAATGACTTCAATTCCATGTTCGTTTCTCCTGTTCGCGTTGCGTCGCTTCGCTGTGTCGGTTTGGCGCGTTTGCGCATGTTTTCGGGTTGTCCCGTTTGTTTCTTTCTTGGGTTGGTGCTTTGCGTGCCCTGGCTAACCCGCCCAAAGCTTTTCGTTGCTCTCTTCTTTCCAGTTCATGGCGGTTTTCCACTTTACGATTTCATACGTTGAACCGGAAATCCTCAGTTCAACGATAAGCTGGCGTCCGGAATCCGTTTCAAACAGTGCGTTGAGCGTGTTCCCTGAAAGCGTTACCGTTGCGCTGCCGGGACGCGCCACCGTTTGCGTTTCTTCCTCGATAGTGCTCAGGCGCGCCTGCACCCCGTCTGTTCCGTTTGCCAGCGCGGCATCGACCAAGGAGAGCATGGTTTGAGCTGCGGTTTCGTTCGCGTACACATCGTTGGTGAACGAAATTTGCCGCTCGGTTGAGGCAGTATTCGCGCGTGCGGTGGTAACCGAAAGCGTTGCCAGCACGGCAATGCACAGCGTGATGACGAACACCAAGATGGTAATGGGGCCAATACGAATGCCCGAAAGTTTTCGGGTGTGCTTCGCCATGCTATTCACCTCCTGTCAGAGGGGACGATCCTACGGTGGAGGTGCTGTTTGCGGCGATGACGCCACTGCCTCTGTTGTTGCTCTTGTTGCCGGAATCGCCAGCTCCTTCGCCTGCGGCTTCATCTGCCTTGGCCGCTGTTTCTGCTTCATCCGACGTGTCTGTTGCCGTTGCTGCTGGCGATGAGCTCACGTAACGTGCGGTGCTCAGCGTGTAAAGCTCCTGGTCGGTATAGGAGACCGAGATAACGGCGGAGTAGAGCGTTCCGCGTTCGGTCGGTTCAGCCGTAATAGTCCAGGTGGTTGTGTATTTCCCTTCGTCCTGCGTGAACGTGCCCGCTGCCGGCGAAGTGTCCGCCGCAAAACGCTCCGCTTGGTTTGTGGCAAGCGTGATGGCGTGGGCGCGATGCTGGTCGTAAGCGTTGCTGGCGTACGCGTAGCTGAACAGCTTGACGAAAACGGTCAGGCAAGCAACGACCACCACGAGGATGACCAGAATTTCAACGATAAGCGCCGTTCCGCGCCATGCGCCTTTCCTGTTGCGCCGCAAAGAGTGCGAGATAAGGTTGTTCGGGGAAGTTGTACGTTCCGAGGAAGTTCGAGGATCCATTACGCACCTCCCTTTGCTGCCGCATCGCCCGCGCGCGTTGCGTTGTCGTTCGCGTCAACCGATTCCGCCGCCTTTGGCTCCGCGCTGTCCGTGCCGTCCGCAGCACCCGAATCGTCCTTGCCGCCTTCTACTTCGGCTTCAGCATCGGCAGCGCTGCCATCCCCAGCGTTTGAGCTGTTCAGGACTTCGCTACGCAGTGCAACATCAACGGTTCCCTGGTCGCATGTCACGCTAAGCAGGCCGTCTTCGCAGGTGAACGCGAACGTAGATGTTTCAACGATTTTCGTGGCTGTCATGGGCAAATACGGATCGGTGGAAAATGCGAGTTCCTGAACAAGCGCGCCCTGGTACAGGTACAGGCGTGTTTCGTAGTCGCCGGCTTCCAGCTTGTAGGTGAACACAATGGCGGGACCTTCTGGACCTTGGTTGGCGCCAAATGAATCTGCCTGGTCAAATGAACGCACGCGGTTTTGCAGGGACGTAAGCGCCAGACGCGCGTCGTCGGTAGCATCCTGCATGACGGTGATAGTGCGAAACGCGACTGTTCCCATCCACAGACCCAAAAGCAACAACACCACAAACGCTCCGAACAGCACTAACGTGAAATACTGTCCCATGTGATCAGCTCGGCCATCATGCGATGCCGCCGCGCTAACATGCGTCCGCTGTTGTTGCTGCGCCTGGCGCGCGGTTTCTGATTGGTATGTTTTCAACGCGTCGTTCATCGCGGCGTCACCGTAACCGTGGGCTGGATATTTGCTGCGAAAACGTTGTAATTCACCAGGTAATCGTCTTCGTTGTAACGAATGCCGTATTGCTCTTTCAGGTGGTCAAGCGAAGGCGGATAGGCGCCCTCGATGGCATAGCACTGCTCGGCGGCTTCCAAAATGCTGGTGCGAATGGATAAAACGCCTTGCTCGCGCATGTTGCTAGATACGGTGCGGAAGCAAAACACGCCGAAAATGAGCGCGATAATAATGAGCCACGGCAAAACATCCCGCAGGAATCTGCGGCGTTTCTCCTGCTCATGCGCTCGTTCTTTGTAAATTGCCAATGCCATGTGCGTGCCTTTGCACTAACCCAGCGATCCCATGATGCCAATTAGCGGCAGCATTACGGCAATCAGAGTGGCACCCACAGCAATGGTCATGAATGCCGCCATAATGGGTTCAATGTTGTCGATGGTGCGATCGATTTGGTCTACGGCATCGTCGAAGAAAATGTCGGAAAGCGAGCTGAGCACTTCGACCAAGTTGCCGCTGGCGGCACCAATGGTCAGCATGCGCGAATACGCCGTTCCGAATACGTTGTTTTCGAATATTGCCTGTTGCAGGCTTCGCGGGTTGTTCGGGTCGATCATAGAACGCCATGTTTGCTTCAGCTTAGCGCGCAATCCGCGGTGCTCAACCAGCGACATGGAGTATTCCATGGCGGCATCGACGTTTGTGCCTGCGGAAAGATATGTGGAAAACGCCGAGGTAAACCGGCTCAGCGCCAGCTGATACATTGCCTTGCGCGTAAGCGGCATTCCCTCAAAGAACCTGATCAGGCGCATGCGGCCGTTTTCGTTGCGTGCCAAAATGCTGCCGGCAATGCACAGCACTGCGCATACGAGGGTCACCGCAAGGGCAACCCAGCCCACCACCACGGAAACGTTCAGCGAGCTGAAGGAACCGGCGGTCAAGCTGCCGGCAAAACCTGCGTATACGTCGGCGAACACGGGAAGCACCACCACAATGGCGAATGCGATAATCACCGCCATAATGCAGAAGAGGATAGCCGGATAGCTAATGGACTGGCGCACCTTTGCGAACAACCGCGCTTCTTCGTTGTAGTAAAGAGCCAGGCCACGCAGCACTTCTTCCACTCGGCCCGATTCTTCGCCCGCGCTTAAAGAGCCTACCACGTGCGACGGGAATGCGCCTGTTTGCTCAAGCGCCTCGGAAAGCGATGCACCGGCGGCAACCGAGCGGTGTGCCTGCGCACAAATATGAACGAACTGTTTATCGGCGGAGCTTTCACTTAAGATGCTCAACGCTTCATCAACCTGAATGCCCGCAGAGAACATGGCGGCAACGCTATCGCAAAACGTGCTGATGGCGCTGCTTTCGAGCATTTTTTGGCTCATGCGTTTCTCCTCTTCTTTGCGCTTTGGCGGCTGCCTGTGCCCTTTGGCTTTGTCGTCTTGGCGCTGGTCAACTTTCTATTATACCGTCACTATCGTTTTCTACGCACTAGTAGGTGAACCTATCCACGTAATCGTCTTTTCCGCCCACAACTTGCGGCCCCGAAGCGGCAAACGTTGTGTCAATGCGCGTCCATTCTCCTTCGGGCGCCGTGAAACGCACGCTCACCCATTTGTCCTGCATATACACCATATTCCAGGCGTGGTAAATAGATTGATCGGCCACGTATCCCGTCACGATTTTCGTGGGAATTCCCACGCTGCGCAGCATGGCCGCCGCAAGCGAAGCATAGTCAAAGCAGATGCCCGTTTTCGTATGAAACGTTTCGTCGGGGTCGGGCAAATATCCTGTGGCGTTTTGCATTTGAGTTGCTTTTTCGGTGTCGTAGGTAATGTTATCTACTATCCAGTTATAAATGGCTTCCGCCGCTGCGGCCTGGTCTTTTGCGTCCGCCGCTAGTTCATGCGCTTTCTTCACGCAATCGCTTTCCGAGCTGAAATCGCAGTAGATACTCGGAGTCAAAAATGGCTCAAATTCAGAGTTCAGCTGCACGTCAACCTGCGTCGAGAACAGCTGAACGTAGTTGTTGCCCTCGATTTTCTGCATGACGCGCAACGTATATGTACCATCTCCCATGTTCAAGGGGAAGGCCTCGGCCGTTCCGTCGTTGGGCATGTCGTAGTTGTAGCTGTTGCCATTGCAAAGCACTTGGAACTTCAAGGGGCTTGCACTGGTTGCCTGCGCGCAAATGTATCCAGCGGCGGCATTGCTTGCGTCAATTGCGCAGCCTCGCGCGCTTGTAGCTTCTGCCTGATCAAACACGGTTGCGCGTATGTCGGGGATGTCGTAGCCGCTGCCGTCTTTCCCCGCGACTGCTGCTTTCGCGTTGCCGCAAGAGCACAGGCAAAAAGAAAGAAGCAGCAACGCAAAGGTTAATGCGGCAATGTAGCGGAAGCGGTGCAAGAGCTGCCTTTCTACCGAGTGCTCGGCACATGTGCGCAGGTGATGCGAGTGAACCCTGCTGGTTGGCGCGTGGCATGCTCTGGTTGCGGACGATTTTTCCGCTTGGCCACGCAGTTTCCCATTCTACCGTATTCCCTGATGGGCGGGACAATAAATCAGCTGTTCTGCCATAGACAACGCATTGTTTCCCGTGAAACAATGCGTTGGTGCGTTAGTTGGTGTGCGCTTGAGGTTGTATGCAGTTTTGACATGTGCGAATCGCTTTGCCGCCTTGTGTTTTGATGCGGGCTCCCCCTTCTTCGCCCCGTTCTTGCCCTCTATTCTCCTCGTTTCATCCTCGCCCTCCTTAGCCTCTCATCCATCTTGTCGTTTTTTTCGCCGCGAAAACGCGCGAATCGACGGTACGGGGCATATTAACCACACAAAAGAGACCGTCCAAATCCACAAACGTCAGTAACGTTCAACAAAACCCCAGGTCGCAGAAATCATCTGGAGTTCAGTGGGACAGAAGACCCTCTTCGACCTGCCCCGTATCGTCGATTTGCGCGTTTTGGAGCGATTTTTTAGACAACTTGAATCGAGAAGGAAGATTTACCGCGCGAAACGAAACAATCGTCGCAGTGTGGTTTGGTCAGATTAGTCCAGGGCCACTCTCGCCATTTCCGCTCTACTGCCGTTACCGATTTCAGCGTTTCTGCAGCTTATCGTGTTGCAATGCCCGAAAGAGCACGTGCCAACTTGTGTTCCAAATGGCCTGTTTTACCCCCTAAAAAATGGGTCATGTGTCCCATTTTTGCTGCAGCCGTCAATTAAAATTGTGATAAATAGTGTCTTTAGGGCGGTTCTAGGTTAAAATATGTGCCATTGATAATATGATGTCTATCACTCAATAGTAGACGTTTGCATATATGTTATATTGAACATTCAACGGAGCGCACGGACTCAAGAAGGGGAGATGAATCATGGCAAAGACGACGGCTGGAAAAACGCGCCAGGACAACAACCCCGCTCAGGATTCCCTTTTTGTGCGCACGCTGGGTGCTTTTTCTCTGAACACGCAAAATCCTGAAGAGAACGCTCCTGAAAATGAATCCATTAATATTGCTGGTCGTGGTCGTCGCATTTGGATGCTCGTGGCTTATCTGGTGATTCATCGCGATCGCGACGTTCCCGTTAACGAGCTCTTCGAGGTGTTGTGGGACGAAACCCAAAAACGCGATGATCCGCTGAAAACGCTTCAGCATAACGTGAGCCGCGCGCGTGATGCGCTGGCAAATCTGGGGCTGCCTCACGCGCGCGACTTGATTGTGGCGCGCCCAGGTGCATACCGATGGAATCCGCAGTACACGACGTTGGTTGACCTGGATATCTTCCAAGAGTTCATTGCCAAGGCGGATCTTGCCCAGAGCGCCGAAGAACGAATTGACCTGCACAAACGCGCTGTCGATATCTATCGCGGCGATTTTCTTCCTGGCTTCGAAGGCGAAAGCTGGGTTGCTCCCATTAACGCCTATGGGCGCTCCGCGTATATCAATGAGTGCTTGACCCTTACGCGCTTGCTGAGCGGTGAGGAAAATATGTCCGAAATCGCTGCGGTTTGCGAGCGCGCCCTGCGTTTTGCGCCGGAATCGGAAGAACTGAACATTCGCTACATTCGCGCGCTCACGGCATCGGGTTGCCCCGAAAAAGCTGTTGCGGTGTTCGAAAACGTGAGCAAGCTGTTCAACGACAAGTTGGGCGTTGTTCCTTCTTCTGAATTGCAGCTTGCCTACGAAGAGGCGCGCCAGGCAATCAGTGGCGAAGTAATGCCTATTGATTCGGTGCGTTGCATCTTGAACGAAGAGGCATTTGACGGCAAGGGAATGCGTTGCGACTGGAATTCGTTCTTGTCGCTTGTGCGCCGCGAAGCGCGTAATGCCGGGCGCGCGAAGCGCAACGCCGTGGTGGTTGCCATTTCTTACGACAATTCGAAGAATGTTGCGTTGGATGCGCGTCGCGTGGAAGCTATTCTTTCGCGGCATTTGCGCAGTGGGGATGTCTATTCGCGGCTGAATGCCAAGCAGTTTCTAGTGCTGCTACCCGAGGCGGGTGAGGAAAACGCCGAGGCAATTCTGCACCGCCTGAAGTCTGCCTTTCACGACCGATTTCCCCGTTCAGATGCACGCGTTTCCGCTGAATGGTATGCTTTGACGGATCCCGTAGCTTCGTGCTAGCGAAGAAACAGGGTTCTGACCTTGCATAATGATGCGTGGGTGAGCATTGGCAGCCACGTGCTCGTACCTCGGTGCGCCGGTTTCTTGCAGTGCCGCACGCGGTAACGTCTCCGCGATGCTGCATTGCGCTGGGAAGCTTTCGTGCCGCCGCTCACGCAATGTGAGCATCCCTTTACAAAAAATCTAAAAAACTTCCGCTAAATCATCGAAAACGGAATAGAAACGGAACGCTTTCTGCATACTGTAACTATGCATGCTTAGTGCCAAAAACGTTCCTGATTCGTTCGGGCTCTTTTATTTCTTCGCGGAGGGCGAAAGTGAAATACGTAAAAAATGATCTTTTCGCGCCGGTGAACTCGAACGAGTTCGTTGTGTCCGTGGATGAAACAACGCCGCAAATACAGGGAACTATTTATCATCGCAGCTTGCCAGAGGGCGTTTGGTTCGATAACGCTGCTACGTTTGCGCTGACGATAGAAAATGTATTGGACTGCATGGACAAAGCGGATTCGTCCGATTACCGACAGACAAGTTTTGCCGGCGGATCGCATGCGGGTCGCTTGGCGACGTTTCGCCTGGATATTATGTTTCGCCAGCATTGCAGCTGGCAAGGCAAGATGACCTGGGTGGAGCGTGGCGTTGAGATGAAGTTCCGTAGCTTTCTGGAGCTGCTTTTGGCAACGGTCGATATTTTGTCGAACGATGCTGCTGAAAGCAAAACCGCTGATGAATTGGCTGTAATGTGCGACTGATGCACGGCGGAAAACAGTAAGTACGTAACGGAAAAGCGGTAAGAGGAAGATTTAAAAGCGGGTAAGCGTGCATCGGGGTTTGCACGCGGAAAGCGGGAAGAGGTAGGTGACAAGATGAAACATGCAATAGCGAACACAGAGAATGCAACAAGTCGCTATAGCCTTTCGACAAAGGTGTTAGCTGTTTTTCTCTCCATTGCTATGGTGGTGACGTTTAGCCACTTCAATGCATTTGCTGAATTCATTCAAGGAGGTGCAAAAGACAACTCATTTGTCCAGGTGAAGACTTCGTTGGAAAACGTTGTTATCACCGACACCTCAACGCAGGTTTCATATAAGCAGGCTGATGTCGATGCGCTGGGCTATTTGCCCGCCGCGGCAGACAAGGTGGTTACGTTCACGGTAACGCCGTACGATAACGCCGCTACGCCTGGTCCCGACTATACGCTCTCCGAGGTTTCGTACGCCGGTGGTGCGCTGTCTCCGAATGCGAGCGGTCAGTATTCCTTCACGCCTGTTGAGGGCGCGCAGCTTGTGGTGAAGGCGGTTGCCGTTGCAGCCGAAACACCTGCTGCTGCCGAAAACGAGAAACCTGCCGCAACTGATGGTGCCGAAGGCGCTGCAACTGCGGAAGGCAACAAGGGCGCCGAAGCTTCTGACGCTTCCCAGGGCGCTGCTTCTACTAATAATAGTAACGATGCTGCGAACGCTGCGGCTGGCACCGATGCTAACAAGGGTGCAGCTGAAGCGACCGGCGCGGACAACAAGACGCCCGCAGCCGATAACGCTGCTGCCGGCGAGGCTGCCCCGACCGAAACCCCCAAGGCAGACGCGACTGCAACTGAAAAGCCGGCAACTCCCGCGCAGCCTGCTGGCGAAGCTTCTTCCTCGTCCGATACTCCGGCTGCATCTGAGCCGGCACCCGAGCCTGCCGTGAACACGTTCTCCGTGAATCACATTGGCGGCTTCTTTAATTTGTTCGGCGGCATTAACGTTGTGGTCAAGGGCAGCGAAGGCATGCTCCCCGCCGATGCCGTGATGAGCGTTTCTCTGGTGAAGGACAAAGCCGTTGAGAAGATGCTCGAAACTGCTGCCGCCGCCGAGAACAAGGAAATGGTTGATTCCGTTGTTGTTGACATTACGTTCACCGATGCCCAGGGCAACGCGATTGAACCGAAGGGCCCTGTTTCTGTGAATTTTGAGGGCGTGAACCTGAAGGGCGATTCCGTGGGCGTGTACCACGTGACTGACGCTCTTGATAAGGTGACGCCTGTTGCAACGCTTGATTCCGCGACCGACGCTTTTGCTGCGGAGCACTTCAGCACGTACGCGTTGATCGGCAAGATTGATGCGCAGCCCGTAGTGCCCGAAGGCCAGAAAATCGTTACGGTGAATTACGTTGGCGCCGATGGCTCCCTGGTGGGCAAGGGTCATACCGAGCAGATTGGCATTGACGAGAAGGCCATCAACTTCACCGGTTTGAATAGCGAAATGTACGGTACCGATGTGACCGTTGGTCCCGAAGGCGGCTACGAGCTTTCTGTAAGCGCTACTGATCAGGCACAATACGGCATTACTATTACTGATAACCAGCAGATTGCTATTGCGAATTTGCCCAGCACCGAGCAGATTAGCATCAACTTGATTGTCCAAGGCAAGGAAACCACGTACCGCGTTGTTGAGAAGACTGAAAAGCTTAACGCTACGGGCACAGATAAATACGATATCAAGGAGACGGTCGTCAGCGGTCGCGTGGGCGACATTGCGTCGTTTAACCCCGAGCAAAAAGAAGGCTTCACCGCAACGGGCTTCCTGGATCAGGTTATCAAGGCCGATGCCTCTACGGTTATTGAAGGCGCGTACGATCGCAACACGTACACGCTGAAGTACAACACGAATGGCGGTTCGTACATTGAGCCGAAGTCGGGCGTGTACGAGCAAGAAATAACGGTGTTCTCTGGTTCGTCGTCTACGGCGCTGACCTGCACGAAGGAAGTGCACCAGCATACGGCTGTGCCTACGCAGGCTGCCGACAAGAATAAGAACAAGACAATCGGGTGCTATACGTCAAATAATCATGGTTGGTACTGGTCCGATTGGCAGTGGGACCTGACCTGCGGCAAAGCGGAGCATGCGCATAGCGATGCGTGCTATACCGCAATGTCTACGTTCAATCCCGAGCCGACCAAGACCGGCTACGTTTTTGGCGGCTGGTATTTGGATGAAGCTTGCACCACGCCGGCTTCTGAAAAGCTGACGCTCACTGCCGATGCGGTAGTTTACGCCAAGTGGACGCCCATGAACGTGGGCTACAAGGTGGTCTACCTAATTGAAAACGCTGATGACAGCGGCTTTTCGTATCTGACTAGCACGGATGCATCGGCGCAAGTTGGCTCGACCGTAACAGCATCGGCTTCTACTGCGCCAGCGGGTCTTGATACGAAGAACTTCACGTTCTCTTCTGCAACTACCGAGACCGTTAAAGCAGATGGTTCCACGGTGGTTACCGTCAAATATACGCGCAATGTGTACACCGTAACGTGGAAGGGTGTGTATTACGACAGCAGTGGCCGCCCGAAAATGTCTTCCGATTACCCGGGAACGCCCGTGACGCTTACGGCGAAGTATGGTCAGAACATCACCACGCTGTGGCAAGAAACGTTCAACAGGCCTTATGGAAAAGCTTGGAACTTCACGACTGAAAACAACGATAAGTTCGTGACTATCGACACCATGCCTTCGGGCAATAAGGATGTTTATCAGTTCTATTTTGCAACGGATAAAAAGCAGACACTCCATTATTGGCTTGAGGGCTACACCGCGAATGGCGCTGAACAAAAAACGTACAAGGGTGTGACGTATGGCCTGTATAAAGCGATGGAAGTTCAGTTCAACTATCTCTATGATGGCGCTGATTTTTACGAGATTTCCGGCTATACGAAGGGCGATTATGAGGGATGCACGTTCGGCAGGCAGACAACGAATGGCCAGCAAGTTCATTTCTATTATCGCGGTAACGAGTACAACTTGGATCTGTATGGATACCAAGGTGCATCGCTGGGCAGCCATAAGCTGAAATTGAATGCCGACATTTCTTCGTATCTGTCCGAGCCAGCCGCTCCGTTTGACGAAGCGATTTTCGATGGCTGGTTTGTTGACCCCGAGCATGCGCAGCCTTACACGGGTAATTATCAGATGCCCACAGGTTTGGCGCTCTATGCCGGTTGGCATGCTCCAGTGAAAACGGTTACGGTTCACTTGAACTACGAGGGTGCGGGAACGGCCGATACCATTGAAGTAACAAAGGGCGAAGTTCTGGATGCTGCCCAGCTTCCTTCCGAAGAGGAACTGGAAGAGCACAACCCGGGTTATGATTTCACGGGTTGGTACACCGACGAAAACTGCACGGCGAAATTTGACCAGAATCGTCCTATCGAAGCCGACACCGCGATTTACGCTGGCTGGGCAAAGAGCACGAAGGTCGCGTATACCGTCAAGCACGTAGCGGTGCATAACGGCGTGGAGACCGAGATTTCTTCGGTTGAGGCGCGTGGCACCATTGGTCAGGACGTGAAGGTTGTCAAGCTTACCGATGATGCTTTGACTGCGGCGGGCTACGAAGGCTACTTGAGCGCAAGCGGCGCTTCGCAGTTCTTGAATCTGTCTGCCGTTGCGGCGGATAACGTGGTGACGTTCCGCTATATGACGCTTGATGACCTGAAGTACACTGTATCTTACGTTTATAACGGTACGACTGTGTTCGTTGAAAACAACGGTACGCCGTATGATTGCAAGTCCGACGTTGCGTTCAGCGTGTATCCCAACGAGGAAGCGCAGCACTGGATTGCCATGAACGGCTACACGTTGAAATCGACGTTCGTGAAAGTTGAGCCTGGTCAGAATGCTGTATTTGAACTGATTTTGGCTCCGTACACCATTACGTACGACTTGCAGGGCGGCGCTTTTGCCGAAGGCGTAACCGCTCCCGAGACGTATACTATCAGCCAGGTTTCCGGCACGAATACCATTGCTATTCCGAATCCGGAAAGCACGGGCAGGACGTTTACGGGCTGGACGCTGACCGAGGGCACGTACGTGCACGACAGCGACACGCCGAGCGACACGCTCGAACGCGATCCGCAGAAGGACCTGGTGCTGGGCGAAGTCAACGGCTACAAGACCATCGGCCATTTGACGCTGAAAGCAAATTGGCAGGACAACGCTTATGCGTTCGTGCGTTTTGTTGACGCGAATGGCGCCGTTGTTGCAAACGATGCGTTGGCTCAGCGCTTTGGCTTGACAGCTGCTGCCGATGCCAACGGTTGGTACACGCTGGGTTACGAAGCTATTTCCGCAGATAAACCTGCAGCTGAATATGCTGCCGGCACGGTGGTGAAAGACGCTCCCGATGCAGCATATCTGACGGGCATCAAGTTTGATGCTGCAAAACTGAATAAGTTCCCCGCGAACGCAGGCTTTAATGGCCTTGATAACATTGCGTGGGAGCAGTTCACGGTTGACGAAGGCGCCTTTGGTTACTTCGATACGCCGAACGTATATCATCTGAACGGATCCATTCAGGTCAACACCGTGAAATATGTTGATGGCGTGGATGACGAAGTTGTGTTCCCCGACGTGGTGGGCTATGGCATTGTGGGCGACGATTATCCGCAGTTCGGCGCCGATCCAGTGCGTCCGGGCTACCTGTTCACGGGCTGGCTGGCTCCGAACGGGACCGTTATGACCACGGCTGAAGTTGAAGCGCTGAAGTACACGGGCGATGCGACCTATGTTGCTCAGTGGTCCGAGAAGAAGTATGACGTCACTTACGTTTCCGCAGGTAACGGCACTGTTTCGAATACCGAAGGCGACAAGGGCCTGTTCGTTTTGTCCACCGAGGGCATTACGGGTGCTACGGCAGTTGCCGATTTGGGCTACAAGTTTGAAGGCTGGTATCAGGGTGCTACGTTCGTCACGAACGCAGAAGTGCTCACGCCGGCTATGGTTGAGCCGCAGCTGAACTATGCAATGGACGGCGGCAAGAAGGTTTACGAGAATACCGAGTTCACAGCCAAGTTCACGAAGGACGACACGCAGACGCATCGTCTTGGCTACACCGTTGAATACTACAAGAATGGCGCGCTGGCCGAAACTTCGCCTGTTGTCTATGGCGGCGAAGCCTGGATTGGCGATGCTACAAGCCTGGCGGTTAAGGAAGGCGCGGGCGCAGGTGAAGTTGCTACGAGCGGCAAGTTCCCCGGTTACCACTTCGAAAAGCTGACGCTTAACGGCACTACCGATATCGATGTACCGTTTGACAGCTACGATCTGACGTTGGCTGCGAACGCCGCTTCTTCTGAAGGCAACGTTTTCAAGGTGTACTACGTTGAAGACGCCAACGTTACTATTAATTATGTTGCGAACACGGGCGGCACGGTAAGCACCGCTTCCGAGCAGGTTGCTCCCGCCACGGGTGCGGCGAAGGGTTCCACCGCAACGGCAAGCACGGGCTACGTGTTTGATTACTGGAGCACCGATGCCGCAGGTCAGAACAAGGTTGGCGCTGATAACCTGTTCGTGCCCGAGAAGAATGCTCAAGGTATTTACGAGGCTGCAACGTATTATGCAAACTTCAAGCTGAGCGGCGACAAGCATGTTGTTGCTTACGAGGTTCACTACTTCAAGCAGAACGCAGCAGGCGCATACGAAGAAGTTATTGCGGACGCAGTTGCGAAGAAGACCTCTGATGAGCAGCAGATTTTGACGCCCGCTACCATCAATGTGACCGAGAGCTTAGATAAGAATAAGTACGAAGGCTATGTTTACGCCACCTCTACCGAGGCAATGAACGGCGGCGCTGCCGTGACGATCGACGCCTTCCCGAGCTCTTACACGAACAGCACGCAAGCTGCGGGCGAAGAGGCGTATGTCATCAACTGCTACTATGACCTGCGTACCGACCTGAGCTACACGGTGAAGTATTACTGGGCGGGCGATACGTCCACGACCATTGCCGCCGATGAGACGGTTACTGGGCAGACGTTCGGCGCAACGGTTTCTTTGCCGGCCGAAAAGCAGAAAGCGATTGCGGGCTACACGTACAAGAACAACAGTGGCGACATTACCATTGCGGTAAGCGGCAATGTAATTAACGTCTACTATTATAAGAATGTTGAGCTTACGGCGAACTCCGACACCAAGACGTATAACGGCGCAGTTCAGAACGTTGCCGGCTTCACGGGCGCTCCCGCCGATGCTCAGTTCAACATTGCCGTTGGCGCTGCGGGTACCGCTGTGGGAACGTATCCTGCTCAGTTCGCTGCGGGCACGGTAGGCACGGTTGACGCTACGGGCAACTACGTTGTTTCTTCTGTGACCGATGGCGCGCTGGAAATCACGCCGCTTGACGTGACCGTTGAAATCACGGGCAAGAGTGCCACGAACGAGTTCGACGGCAACGCTCATACCGTAACGGGTTACACTACTACTATTAATAGCGGTCTGTTCACCGAGGATCTGATTTCCTTCACGGGCACTGCTACCGCAACGCGTACCGAAGTTGGCACGACGTACATGGGTCTTGCAGCAGATCAGTTCGCATCCGATGATACGCACAACTTCAACGTGACGTTTACCGTTGCGGCTGACGGCTTCCAAACCATTACGCCGGTTGCTGCCGAGGTTATCGTTGACATCTACGAGAACGCGCGCACCGTTACGTACGATGGCACCGAGCACGCGGTGGCAGGGTATGATGCCGCGAAGACGACCATCAGCAACCCGCTGTACACGGCTGACATGTTTACCGCAACTGAAACGGCTGCATGGATCGCGAAGGGTACCGACGCAGGTACGTATCCCGTTGGCGTTTCCGCTGATGACTTCACGAATAACGCAACTGAGACCTTCCCGAACGTGCGCTTTGTGATTCACGATGGCGCGTTGGTTATTGATCCGGTGACCGAAGAAGTGACCGTGACCGTTGTGGGTAACAGCGCCACGGACGAATATGACGGCACCGAGCACACGGTGACCGGTTATCAGGTGACTAGCATCACTAACGCTGCGTATAACGAGAGCAAGTTCACGTTCACGGGCGATGCTACCGCTGCACGTACCGATGAGGGCACAACGTTTATGGGCCTGAAAGCGGGGCAGTTCGCAAATACCGATACGACGAACTTCACGAACGTGACGTTCGTAGTGACCGACGGCTTCCAGAAGATCACGCCGGTGGCTGCTGAAGTTGTGGTGACTATTACGGGCGCGCACGCTACGGATACCTACGACGGCAGCGCTCACACCGTAACGGGTTACACCGTGGGCATTTCCAACGACCTGTATACCGAAGGCGACTTCACGTTCGCGGGCGATGCTACTGCAACGCGTACCGAGGTTGGCACGACTGATATGGGTCTTGCCGCAGGTCAGTTCGCTAACAACAACAAGAACTTCAGCCGTGTTACGTTCAAGGTGACCGACGGCTTCCAGATCATCACGCCCGTGACCGACCAGGTGACCGTGACCATCAACGGCAACCAGATTACGAAGACGTACGACGGCAACGCTCATACTGCGAATGGCTACTCGGTGAACATCGATAACCCGCTGTATACCGACGCCGACTTTACGTTCTCGGGTACCGCGATGGCGACGCGTTTCGATGTTGGCACCATGGATATGGGCATGACGGCCGACCAGTTCGAGAATACGAATGCGAATTTCGCGAATGTGAAGTTCGTGGTAAATGACGGCTGGATAAAGATCAATCCGCTGGCCGTTGAAGTGACCATCGTTGGCGCGAACGACACGACCGAGTACGACGGAAACGCCCACACCGTTGAGGGTTACGCCGCCACGGCCGACAGCGCTCTGTACGACGTTGACGAGAACGTGGCGTTCACGGGCGATGCGACCGCGACGCGCACGGACGCAGGCACTACGAATATGGGTCTGGCCGTTGAGCAATTCGAGAACACGAACGCTAACTTTGACGTGACGTTTGTAGTGACCGACGGCTTCCAGACCATCACGCCGGTTGCCGCCGAAGTGACGGTGACCATTGTGGGCAACAGCGCCACGAACGATTACGACGGTGCGCCGCATACCGTGACAGGCTACACCGTGACCACGAGCAACCCGCTGTACACCGAAGACGACTTTACGTTCTCGGGCGATGCGACCGCTACACGTACCGAAAACGGCACCACATACATGGGCATGGCGGCTGCAGACTTCGCGAACACGAGCGCGAACTTTGCGAACGTGACATTCATTGTGACTGACGGCTTCCAGGCCATCGGCGCCATTGACGTGGTGGTGACCATCGTGGGCAATTACGCCACGAACACGTACGATGGAACCGAGCACACGGTGACCGGTTACCAGGTTACGAACATTTCTAATACGCTGTACACCGAAGCAGACTTCACGTTTGCCGGCACGGCTACTGCTGCGCGCACCGACGCGGGCAGCACGAACATGGGCTTGAAGGCTGCCGACTTCACGAACAAGAATGAGAACTTCAAGAACGTAACGTTTGTAGTGACTGATGGTTACCAGACCATCGATCCGCTGGCAGTAACCGTGAGCATCGTGGGCAACAGTGACACGACCGAATACGACGGCAATGCCCACACGGTTGAGGGCTTCGTTGCCACGGTCGACAGCGCGCTGTACGATGTGAACGCCGACATTCTGTTCACGGGTACGGCGACTGCCGAGCGCACCGATGCCGGCACCACGAACATGGGCCTGGCTGCCGACCAATTTGAGAATACAAACGCCAACTTCGATGTGACGTTCACCGTGACCGACGGCTTCCAGGCCGTCACGCCGGTTGCCGCCGAAGTGACGGTGACCATCGACGGCAATAAGGTCACGACGACTTATGACGGTGAGGCGCACCGTGCAACCAGCTATACGGTGGGTATTGATAACCCGCTGTATACGGAAGATGACATCAACTTCACGGGCGATGCAACCGCGATCCGCACCGATATGGGTACGACCTACATGGGTCTGGCGGAAGGCCAGTTCAGCAACGCGAACCCGAACTTCGCGAAGGTGAAGTTCGTGGTGACCGACGGCTGGGTCAAGATCGATCCGCTGGCGGTGACCGTGAATATTGCGGGCAACACCGCGACAAATGATTATGATGGCACCGAGCATACGGTGACCGGCTACCAGGTGACCAGCATCTCCAGCAATCTGTACACTGCCGACGATTTCACGTTCGCGGGTACGGCCGAAGCGGCACGCACCGATGCGGGAACCACGAACATGGATCTTACTGCTGCCCAGTTCACGAACGGAAACGATAACTTTACTGTGACGTTTGTAGTGACCGACGGCTTCCAGAAGATCGAAAAGATTGATGCTGTTGTTACGATTATGGGCAACATCGTGACGGCTGATTATGACGGTACCGTCCATACGGCTACGGGTTATGTGGCCGAAGCAAACACCGATTTGTACAACGTTGCTACCGACTTCACGTTTGCGGGCACTGCTCTGGCAACGCGCACCGACGCGGGCACCACGAACATGGGCCTTGCCGCCGCCCAGTTCACGAACGCGAACCCGAACTTCAAGAACGTAGCGTTCGTAGTGACCGACGGCTTCGTGAAGGTGAACCCCATTGAGACGACCGTTACTATTGTGGGCAACATCGTGACGGCTGATTACGATGGCACGGCCCATACGGCAACGGGTTACGTGGCCACGGCTGCAAGCGCGCTGTACGACGTGAACGCTGACATTCTGTTCACGGGCACGGCGACTGCCGAGCGCACGGACGCGGGCACGACCAACATGGGTCTGTCTGCGAATCAGTTCGCTAACCAGAATGCGAACTTCAGCAAGGTCACGTTTGTGGTGACTGACGGCTTCGCGAAGGTGAACCCCATTTCGGTGACCGTTACTATTAATGGTAGCAAGATCACGAAGACGTACGACGGTACTGAGCACATCGCGGCTGGTTATGCGGTGGGCATCGATAACCCGCTGTATACTCCGGATGACATTGCATTCACGGGTACGTCCACCGCATCTCGCACCGATGTGGGCACGACTAATATGGGTCTGGCAGAAGACCAGTTCAGCAACAAGAACCCGAACTTCGCGAACGTGAAGTTCGTGGTAACCGACGGCTGGATGAAAATCGACCCGCTGGCGGTCGAGGTCGCTATTGTGGGTAACAGCGACACGACCGAGTACGACGGCAATGCCCATACGGTTGAGGGTTGCACCGCCACGGCGAACAGCGACCTGTACGACACCGCGGCGAACATCAAGTTTACGGGTACGGCTGCAGCGACGCGCACGGATGTAGGCACCACGAACATGGGCCTGACCCCCGAGCAGTTCGTGAACGCGAACGACAACTTTACCGTGACGTTCACCGTGATCGACGGCTTCCAGACCATCACGCCGGTTGCCGCCGAAGTGACGGTGACCATTGTGGGCAACAGCGCCACGAACGATT
>CAKUDT010000005.1 GCA_934645125.1 uncultured Eggerthellaceae bacterium | reverse complement strand
AAGAGAATTCCTTCTTGGGGTCAAGACCCATGGCAAGCGCAGTATCGGCAATGTGCATGGCATACGAAGGCGTGCAACACAGGATGGTGGTTCCCATGGTGCGCAGGATGCGAATCTGACGCTCGGTATTGCCCGCAGATGCAGGAATGGTGGTGCAACCCGCGGCAACGCCGCCATAATGAGCGCCCAAGCCGCCCGTGAACAGGCCGTAACCGTAGCACACCTGCATGATGTCGTTCTCGTCGCCTTCGCCCAGCTCAACGCCGCGCGCGAAGCATTCGCCCCAGAACTTCAAGTCGTAATCAGTGTAAGCGCCCACCGTAGCAATGCCCGTGGTGCCCGAAGACATGTGGATTTCCTTCACGTCCGAAAGCGGCACCGCCAACATGCCGTACGGATACGCATCGCGCAGGTCCTGCTTCTGAACGAAGGGGGCCTTCTGCAAATCGGCTAACGTTTCAACGGAATACGGGTCGAAACCTGCCTTATCAAACGATTCCTTATAAAAAGGAACGTGCTCATATACGTTGACGACCGTCTTCTTCAATCCCTCAAGCTGAATTGCTTCCAGCTCTTCATGAGGCATGCGCAAAATTGCATCTTGCTTGCCCATGTGAATCCTTTCTTGTGCTTTTGCGGAAAACCGCATAAGGGGGTAGCGCGGATATGCGCGTGGGGCAATTGTACTCCAATGTCTGCGATTGGGCGCGTTGTTGTCGGGTTTTTTAACATGCGGCTAACATGATGCGGTTAAAATAGTTGTTTTGGAGTGACGTGGCGGAATTTACCGCGCACATTTTTTCGCTCCTTTTGTTGCTTCTGACGCTGCATTTGCTGCGGGCGCCGCCGCGCTCATGTATACTAATCCGCGCAAAGATTCGAAAGGAGAATCCGGTGATTAAAGAACTGGTAACCGATACCGACATTCTGTCCGTTACGTGCGAAAAAGCTACGACCGAAGATGCTTCCGTAGCAGAAGACCTGGTAGATACGCTGCAATCCATGGAAGACGCCGCGTGCCTGGCAGCCAACCAAATTGGCGTAACGAAGCGCATCATTGCGCTCAGGGACGACCAAGACAACATCCATGTTATGTTCAACCCCTCGTTTAACCAGGCGCTTCGTCCGTCAAAGATGCCCGAAGAATGCCTGTCGCTGCCTGAAGCCGGCCCGCAGATGGTGCGCCGCTTCGATTGGATTCGCGTGGAGTTCGAGCAACTTATCGATGGCGCGTTGGTTGCAAAGAAGCGCAACTACGAAGGCTGGACGGCCGAAATCATCCAGCACATGATTGACCACTGCAACGGCAAGCTGATTTAAGCGCGAAATTCCTAGCCCTTGGCTCCGGACGCCCGAAAACAACCGATTCGCACCGGGAAACCAGGGTGCTTGTTGGAAAAGCGGGTGCGAATTCGGGCAAATGCACGATACTCGGTGGTTGAACTTGGCTTCAAAACCTCATTTACACCGGTTTTTCAAAAGGCAGCATGCGACGTATCGTTGTGACCTGGGATAATAGAAATAATAAATCGGGGAGGATCATTCGAGCCTCCCCGATTTTCATTCCTGACCACCGAATATCGTCGATTTGCCTGAAATACCGGGCGTTTCGACAACAACCGCCTTCAAATCCAGGGCGCACAAGCGCAATCCCGACCGCGAAAAGCGAAAAATCGTTACGGCACCAAGCATTCGTCGAGGCGCGCCTCGATTTCAGCGCGGTTCATGTCCTTGCCGATAACCACAAGCTTATTGCGGCGGTCGCCCACCGTATCATCCCAATCATCAAGGGCGTTCGGATTCGCGTTCAAGATTGCCTCGCGCTCTTCGGGCGTGGCCGATGCAATCCACGGGCTGTTCGGCGACATATAGAAACGCTTGCCCGCCTGCTCGAACAGGAAGCACGTGTCCTCATCGTCATCAACCCAGGCCATGCCCTTGCAACGAATGATGCTTGCCGGCCATTCGCGCACAAGCGCGCGCAAAGACTCCATGGCAAAAGGACGACGGCGCTCATACACGAACGTCGTAATGCCGTATTCTGCCACATGATCGTGACCGTCGGCATGGTCGTGGCCGCAGCAGCAAGAACCGTCCTCGTGATGGTGGTGGTGATGGCACGTGCAATCGGGATCGTCGCATTCATCGTGGTCGTGACCTGCGCGTTCACCGTTGTCGTGATCATGGTCACACGTGCACTCGTGTTCGTCGCCGTCATGGTGGTGCTCATGGTGATGGTTACCGTGGCCGTCGGCTTCGTGCGTTTCCTCCACGCCGTTTTCCAGCGCATCAACCCAACCCGCGGAATCAAAAACACTATCGAACGTAAAGCGATCGGTATACAGGATCTCGTTCAGCGGAACATCACCCTGAACAGCCTCGATAATGGTTGCGTCCTTCTGCAAACTGCGAATGAGCACTTTCAGCTCGGCCAGTTGCTCGGGGGTCACTTGGTCCACTTTGTTCAGGACGAGCGTGGAGCAAAACTCGATTTGGTTGATAAGCAAATTGGCAATGTCGTCTTCCTCATTTGCGCTCACCAAATCCTGACCGCCGTTGAACTCGTCAAACATGCGCGCGCAGTCCACCACGGCAACCACGTTGTCAAGCATGAGCGGCGCTTCGGAAATCTTGATCTCCGTATATTCAGCGTCGTCTTCCTCGATTTCGTCATCTTCGTAATCAACGCTTTCGTCTTCCGCGTAATCAGAAGGCTCGCTGTCGCTCTCGGTATCTTCGGCGTCTTCGCCATCTGCGAGCTCGTCATAAGGCATTTCATCGGGGATTTTGCCTTGCGACCAATCGCAAAAGTCCGAAATGGTGTACGCAATAGGCATGGGCTCGCAAATACCGGACGCCTCGATGATGATGTAGTCGAAGTTGCCCGATTCGGCCAGTTGGGCCAGCTGAGCAGCCAGGTCCTCGGAAAGCGAGCAGCAAATGCAGCCGTTTGTCATGGGAATCAGGCTGTCGGCCATCTCGGTCACCGCGCCCGTTTGCGCAATGAGCTCGGCATCGATGTTCACCTCACCGATGTCGTTCACAATAACAGCGGCGCGTACGCCTTCCGTATTCGTGAGCACGTGGTTCAACAGCGTGGTTTTGCCGGCGCCCAGATAACCCGTGATCATCGCGATGCGAACGGGCGACTGCTCGGCAGCGGTGCCCCAATCGGCGGTCGCAGCCTGCTCGGTGCCTTCTTCTTTCGATTCTTCCATGGTTCCTCGATTCTGTTTCGCAGTTTTGTACGCGTAGATTATCGCAGTTTCGCGCGCGCAGCGGCAAAAAGCACGTCATTTTGGCATAATAGGCAAAGAAGAAAACGGGTGCGAACGAGCACCGCCGAACGCGGACGCGAAGAAACACGCGGATGTGGCAGCTGCAGAAGCGTGCGCGGAAGCTTAAGCACCGCCAAACGCGAACGCGAACAAGTACAACCGAAGGAAACCATGCGCCAACGAAAACCGACAAATCTGAACGTGACGCTCGAGCGCTACCACGAGCCCATCGTCGATGAGCCTTCTGCCGTGAAGGGCAGCTGGATACGCACGTTCATGCCCGACGCCCGCGCTCTTTACCTGGACCTGGGCTGCGGTAAGGGTATTTTCCTTGCAGAAATTGCGCGCAAGAATCCCGACGTGCTGTTCGTGGGAATCGATCACAGCGACGTATGCGTTGCCCGCGCGGCGCAAAAAGTCGTTGAGCAGGAGCTTCGCAACGTGCGCTTAATCTGCGCCGATGCCGCCGATTTGGAAAACATCTTTAGCGAAGACGAGCTTGATTTGATTTACCTGAACTTCAATTCGCCGTTCCCTAAGAAGAAACATGCGGAAAAGCGTCTGACGCACCTTGCGCATCTTGCGCGGTATCGGCGCTTGCTGCGCCGCGGCGGCGTGATTGAAATGCGCACCGACAATGTTCTCTATTGGGAATTTTCCCTGGTAGAACTCGATATTGCAGGGTATGAAATCCTAGCGCAATCCGATGACCTGCATCGTGATGCCACGTTGCTTGACGCCACGCTGGCAAGCGAGTACGACACGCGCACAACCGAGCGCGGAGCCCGCGTGCGCTGGTTGCGCGCCTTGCCGGGTCCTGAGCCTGCCACGTGCGTGCAGACCGATAAGTTGGGCCTTGCTGAGTACCTTCCCCAGGACATCGAGAACTTCCACGAGATTCCCTATGGCATGGAAGACACCGTTGCGAACATCCGAAGCCGGCGCGTAAACGCGCAAGCGCGGGCGGAGCGAGAAAAAGCGCAACAGGAAAAGCGAAGGCACGCGGATAGGGCGAAACGGGAAACGCAGCCGCAAGGCGAAACCGACCGAGCGCCGCGCGGGGCGAAATCGCAAAAAGAAACCAGAGCAACGCACGAAACAAAGTGAAAAGCGAAGCATGACAGGCAAAGCACAAGAAAGATACATCCAACCAAGGAGGCCGCAATGAACATCAAGCAGCAAAGAACAATGAAACGCGCAGGAGCATGGTGCATCGTTTTTGGCACCGCGACCATTGTCACCGGCGTTGCCGTGGGCGTTGGCTGCTTGATTGCGGCGGGCAAGCTGCTGAAAAACGCGCGTTCGTAGCGCATTGACGCGACCAGCGAAGGGCGCGGAAAAGCCGGACTCAGCACGCCGTCCTCTCTGGCATGCCGCCCTCCCGGGAAATATTGCGCGCATCAAACGCTCACCCGCGAAGGGCGCAAAAGCCAATACGACAAGCCGCCCTTCCCAAGCGCATCGCACACATAAGCCTCCTACCTGCGAATACAACGAAAGAGGATTATTCATGTTAAAGTTAGCCCTTGCTCAAATGGCACATCCCGCGGACGGTAACGTTATTGCTGCCGCACGCGCCTGGGCACAAAAAGCAGCAAATGCCGGGGCGAAACTCCTGGTATTTCCAGAATGCCTGATGACGCCGTTCGAGAAAACGCCCGAAGAATTTGCCGCATCGGCGCAACCCCTTACGGGCGACTTCGTGCAGCAGATGTGCGCCATCGCGCGCGAGACGGGCCTGTGGATTGTTTTCACCATGAACGAGAAAAGCCCCGCTGGCGGACAGCCGTTCAATACCGCCGTGGTAGCGGACAACAGCGGAAACGTGCGCGGTCATTACCGCAAAACGCACCTCTATGCCGCTCATGGCATTGACGAACACGAGAAAATGGGCGAAGGATCAGCTCTCTTCGGGCCCATTGAAACACCGTTTTGCACGCTGGGTCTGGGGATTTGCTACGACTTGCGCTTTCCGGAAGTCGCTCGCGCCGCTGCACTTGCCGGTTGCAACGTAATGGTGTTCCCTGCTGCCTGGGTGGCTGGACCTCATAAAATACGCCACTGGGAAACGCTTCTTGCCGCACGCGCCCTTGAAAACGAGCTGTTCGTGGCAGGCTGTTGCCGCCCCGACCGCTCCTGCATTGGCCACTCGCAAGTCGTGAACCCCCTGGCGGAAGTCATAGCGCAGGCAAACGAGGCCGAGCAGCTGCTCATTGCGGAAATCGATCTTTCCCAGGTAGAAAGCGCGCGCGATGCCATGCCATGCCTTCAGCATCGCCGCCCCGAGCTCTACGGCCCCCTCACACAGCAGGTTAAAAAGTGACGGGGTCTTTTTCACCTCGGCGAATAATCGGGACGAATAATCGGAGCAGGACCTTTTTCACCTTTCTCGCAGCAACAAGCAATCAAGAAACCGGAAAGTACGTAGGAATAGAACAATGACCAGCGAAAACGCATCATCGAAAACCAAAAACGCCGCCACTGTGGTCACAAACGCAACAGCCCAAGACGCTAAGGCCACAACCATCAAAGCGGCATTCCCCGTTGCCGCCGCAAAAGCAGCGTGCCAGCTTCCCGCATTTTTGGAACCCGAGCTTCGCACAACGTACAGCGACGATGCCGATCGCATCTTAAGCGGCTTTGCGAATGCGCGCCCCACCACGTTGCGAGCAAACACATTGCGGGCAACAAAAGACCAGGTTGCAGCCCAGCTTTCCGCCGAAGGCTTCTCTTATCGGGGCGTTGATTGGTATCATAACGCGTTCATTTTGGACGAAAACCCCAATGCAAGCTTGTGGGATAGCGAACTCATCAAAGAAGGGCTTGTCTACGTGCAAAGCCTTTCGTCCATGCTGCCGCCGCTGTTCATGCGCCTGAGCGCGGGCATCGAAGTGCTTGACATGTGTGCAGCGCCGGGCGGAAAGACCACACAGCTTGCCGCGCTTTTGCAGGGCTCGGCGCATATCGCAGCCTGCGAGCAAAATGCTGTGCGCGCCGACAAATTGGAGTTCAACCTGCGCAAACAAGGCGCAGAAAACGTTGCTATCATGCGCCAGGACGCGCGCCGTCTTGACAGCTTCTTCTCGTTCGATCGCGTACTTTTGGACGCACCGTGTTCAGGGTCGGGTACGCTGAGCATTCACGATCCCAAACTGGGAAAACTGTTCTCCGAAGCACTCGTGAAAGACTCCTGCAAGAAGCAAGCGGCGCTGCTGGCAAAAGCGCTCGAGATCGTAAAGCCAGGCGGTGTGGTGCTGTACTCCACATGCTCGGTGCTCAAGCGCGAAAACGAAGATATTGTTTCTGCTTCCCTGAAAAAAGCAGCAAAGAAGGGCCGCTACATTATTGACGCACTGGATACGGACACGCTTGCACAACAAGGCGTGCCGCTGCTGCCCTCCGCCATCCAAGGTGCTGTGACCGTTTGCCCCACCGAGCTGTACGAGGGCTTCTTCATGTGCCGCATCGCCCGCATGGCGTAGGCATCCCCGCAGCGCGCCCGCGGACGCGTCGGACGCAACGGGCGGGACGGAGCAGCCACGGCAGACGCAATCGCCGCGCTGCGCCTGCGCGTCGCAACCAGGTGCAGCGCCGCAACCAGCGCGCGACTGCCGCCCCCTTACCCCTACCTAAGCGCCGCCAGCTCTTCTTCTGTAAGACGGCGGCTCTCGCCTTCCGCAAGTGCAGGGTCAAGCACCAGGGCACCCATAGAGACGCGCTTGAGATACACGACGTTATTCCCACGCGCCTCAAACATGCGTTTCACCTGATGGTAGCGTCCTTCATGAAGCGTAACCAGCACTTCGTTCGCATGCTCTTCGCAGGGAATCTCCAACTGAGCCGGCAACGTAAGCTTATCGTCGCCGATATCAAGACCGTCGGCAAATGCCTGAGCATCCTCTGCCGACACACCGTGATCAAGGCGCGCAAAATACACTTTATCCACGTGCTTTCCCGGTGCTAAAAGCCTATGCGCCAGCTGGCCATCGTTCGTGATAAGAAGCAAGCCAACCGTATCTTTATCCAGACGCCCCACAGGGAATAAATCCTTGCGTGCGCGGCCTTCCACCAGCTCAACAACGGTTTCCGAACCATCATCGCGCGTTGCAGACACCACACCTGCCGGCTTGTTCAACATCCAATACTCGAACGGCGCATAGATAATAGGCTCGTGATTGCGCTCCACGACATCGGTTTCCGTGTCCACCTTGATATCAGCTTTGCGCACGCGCCACCCGTTCACGTAAATCTGGCCGCTGCGAACGAGCTCCTTCACTTCCGTGCGTGAGCCCAACCCCATGTCCGCTAAATATTTGTCCAGACGAAGCTTCATACGCCATCCTTTAATCCTAGATATTTGCTGGTATTTCGCTAATTACCGCGCAATGCGCTCTCAATTTCGTAGGTATGTTACCATTCATCAGCGAAAAACTGTACAGAAATGCGACGCGCCAAGCAATTGCGCACCCCACGAAACAGCCCAGAAAGGGAACCCCATGGAAAAAGAACTCTTGATTTTGGTACCGTTCAAAGAACACCATATGAAGCAGATTCGCGCGGCGGCGGGCAATCAACTGGTCGTGCGTCAGTTTCCCCAAGGGCTTTCAGGTACAGAAGCCACCGAAGCGCTTGCCACCGCCGCCGCCGTTGTTGGCGAACCTGAAGTGGAAGACATTGCCGCAAGCAATACCGTGAAATGGGTGCAGATGACCTGGGCCGGAACTGACAAGTACACGCGCAGTGGCAAGCCGTTCCCTGCGGGCGTGCAGCTGACGAACGCTGTGGGAAGCTACGGACACACTATCTCGCAATACGCGCTGGGCCAGGCACTTTCCATTTGCCAGAACCTGGGGCGTTACGCGAAGCATCAGGCAAGCGAACAGTGGCATGACTTGGGAGGAATCGAAACGCTCGAAGGCGCAACCGTGCTTATCTTTGGTGCGGGAGACATTGGAAGCCATTGCGCAAAGCGCTTTGCGGGCTTCGATGCGCACATCATTGGCGTATGCCGTTCGACTGAAGCAAAGCGCCCGTACTTCGACGAACTCTGCACGCTTGATGCGGCCGAAAAGTTCATTCCCCGGGCCGATGTTATTATCGGCGCTATCCCCAACAACGATGCCACTGCCGGCTATTTCGACGCGCGCCGCTTAGCGCTGTGCAAGCCAAGTGCTGCACTGGTGAACGTCGGTCGCGGTAATTTCGTTGATTGCCTGGCACTCGATGCTGCACTTTGCGCAGGTCAGCTGCGCGGCGCCGCACTTGATGTCACCGATCCCGAACCGCTTCCGGAAAAACACCCCTTGTGGCAGCAGGAGCGCTGCCTGATAACGCCGCACTGCTCGGGCGGAGCTTTTGGACGTTTGCCAGAAACTGAGCAGCATATCTGTGATTTGACCTGCGAGAACATTCGCCGGTTCATTGCTGGTCAGCCGCTCAAAAATCGCGTGTTCTAAGCCGCGCAAGGATTGGCCCGCGCGCGGCTTCCCTGCGCGCATCCTTTCGACCTGTCCCCCTTGCTTCCCGTCTCTGACCCCACGCCTTAGCATCCCCGCCCCCTTCTCCATCGGCACCGCCCTGCGCCTTGGCACCCCCTGCGCCTGTTCCCCGGTCCGCTTACCCCTGTGCCTTCTCTGCCATCAGCTGTCTTCGCGCCGCGCGTCGTGATAAAAATGGGGTACTTTTCTGTGGGTTTGCCACGGCTTACTTTTTCACGACCTGGGAAAACGTTGATTTTTTACCATCATAAAGACAAAATCCACAGAAAAGTGGGTCATTTTTATCATCGAGTCAAAATTAAAGAGCAGGCGAAGGGGCGAAAAAACAGCAACGCAAAAAGGGCGAGGAGCACAACGGCTTCCCGCCCTTCGCATTTACGCGACCCGCTTATCTCAAGCGCGCGTTCCTATTTCGCAACCGCCTTCGCCGTGAGCTGATCATACTCGGCGTCGGTAAGCTGGTAGTTGTAGAACGTCTTGTAGTAACTCGTTACCGCGGTCTTCATATCGGTCGAGAATGCCTGCGGATAGCACAAGCGCGGGAACCACTGCAGGCCCATGATCTGGTTCACCGCGGGCGGATTGTTCAGCCAAATGTAGGGGTCGCTGGGAACCTGATAGTAATTGTTGTTCGCGATAGCGGAAATCTGAGCCCATGTCTCATCTGCGGCAACCGTGTCGTAAATGCTTGTGGGACCAAAAACGATCATGTCGGGATTCCACACGGAAATCTGCTCAAGACTGATCTCATTGCCCAGACCCGAACCGGAAGCTTTCTCGACCTCGACAACGTTCGTGGCGCACATGTCCAAAATCGTGCCCTGGTACGAACCCTTCGCAATGGCGGCAAGGCCGGACTCGCCCACCAGATACGCCACGCGCACGCGCTGATCTTCGGGGATGGTGCTCATGGCCTGCTCAACCTCTTGGTACGCGTTTGCGCAGTAATCGCCCAGCTGCTTGCCGCGCTCCGGCATGTTCAGCAGCTCGCCCAGCATGGCATACGCCTCATCATACGTGGCAAGCGTAGCCTCGATATGCACGCACGGAATGTTCAGCTGCTGCTGCAGGTTGTCCAAATCTTCCGCCATGCCCTTCTTGGCCTCGCCCCAGTCAATGAGCAGCTGCGCACCCGTTGCGGCTACCGCTTCCTTATTCAAGTCACCCTTGTTGCCAAAAATAGCACCCAAAACGGGAAGGCTCTGATACTGCGAGCCAATGTATTTTGCCTGTTCATCGGTAAGTTCTTGCGAAATGCCCACCATCAAATCAGGAGCAAACGTCAAAAGCACCTGGTTTGCGGTATGCCCCGAGGGCACCACTTTCGTGATGTTAGCGGGAATTTCGACTTGCCTGCCCAGCGAGTCGGTGAAGGTACGCGTTTCCGTGCTTGCCGATGCAGATGACGAAGCCGCGTCTTTCGAGCTTGCTGCCGAGCTGCTGCAGCCCGCCGCAAGGCACCCCGCTCCCAGCGCAAGCGCCACCGCAAGAGCGCATGCCAAAACCTTTGTTTTCTTCATTCCTTTCTCCTTTCGTATAACAGAGCACGTTGGCCCATATACCCCTAGCCGCCAATCTCACTTACCGGCACGCACACACGCACGCGATCGTCGTACAGCGAGTTGACCTCAACATCAACGCCGTAAATGTCACTCACCAGCTCCTTCGTAATCACATCTTTCGGGTCGCCGAACGCCTTCAAATGACCCCGCTCAAGCACCAGCGTCTTATCGGCATACAAAAATGCCTGGTCAGGCTGATGCGTTGACTGCACAATGCTCATTCCCTCGCGCGCAAGCTGACGCACGCACGAAAGAACGCGCACCGTATTGCCGTAATCCAGCGCGCTGGTTGGTTCGTCCATAATGATAGTGTGAGCGTCCTGCGCAATGGCACGCGCGATAAGCACAAGCTGCTGCTCGCCGCCGGAAATCTGCGTGTAAGTGCGCCCAGCCAGGTGGCCAATGCCCACGCGCTCCAGCGCCGCATACGCGCGCTCCACATGCTTCTTGCGCGGAGAACCGACAATTCCCAAATCGTGGCCCGTGCTCATGATGACCACGTCAAGCACGCTGTAATCGTACACGGGCGCGTGAGACTGCGGAATGTAGGCAATTTCCTGCGCGCGCTGACGGATGTTCAGCTTGCTCAGGTCCTTCCCGTTTACTAAAATGCGACCCGTATATCCGCTGTTCAGCCCCAGAATGCACTTGAACAGCGTGGACTTCCCCACGCCATTGGGGCCCAACACGTTCACAAGCGTGGCATCGGGAATCTCCAGATTCAGGTCGAACAGCACCGGGTGGTTGCCGTATGAAAAGTTCAGTCGTTCGATCGTAATACTCATTTAAATCTTCTTCTTTCGCGTGATCAGGTACAAGAAGAAGGGGGCGCCAATAAACGCCGTCAGGATGCCAATGGGGATTTCCGCCGTGGTCAACAGGCGCGAAACGTCATCGACGATAAGCAGGAAGCCCGCGCCCATGAGCATGCTCGTTGGCATGAGCTTGCGATAATCGCAGCCCACCACCATGCGGCACAAATGAGGAATGACCAGGCCAACCCAGCCAATCATGCCCGTCACGGCAACGCTTGCGGCAGTGACCAGCGTGGCGGCAAGCGTGACCACCAAGCGAATACGGCGCGCATTCACGCCCATAGTGGCCGCTTCGTCATCGCCCATGGTCAGGATGTTGATGCGCCAGCGCATGACAAAAAGCACCACCAAGCCCGCCGCCATAAACGGCAGCGCCATAAGGACGTCCTTCATTTGGATGCTGGTCAGACTTCCCATGAGCCAATACGTAATAGCGGGAAGCTGATCGGCAGGGTCGGCCACCAACTTGGCAAACGACACACCCGCCGAGAACAGCGAGCTTACCATAACGCCTGCCAGCACCGTCACCAGAATGCGGTTGCCCTTCGCGCGATTGCTTATCATCAAAACAAGCAGCACCGTAAACATGGAGAAGGCAAAGGCGAAAGCCGAAATGCCGAAACTCCCCATGCCTGTAAGAATGGCAATGGCGGCACCAAGCGCGGCACCTTGCGACGCACCCAGAATGTCGGGCGACGCGAGCGGATTTTGGAAGACGCCCTGAAATGCGGCGCCCGCCGCGGCAAGGCAGCAGCCCACCAGCAGTGCCATGATGATGCGCGGCATGCGCACGTTGAAGAAAAGCGCTTCAGCTTGCGCGGTCCAAGTGGGCTCGATGGCATTCGTGTTCGCGAAAAACTGCGTAACACGATTTGCCATCATGGAAAATGCCTGGTCAACCTCGATAGGAAAACGACCAAGCATAAGCGAACAGATGAAAGCCACCAGGATGAATACCACCAAGAGAACAGTCACGAGACGCATACGTGCGTTACCGGCACGCACGACTTTTTCTGCAGGCGAAAGGTATTCCGCCGCATGCGCAATCTCGCTTTCGGTGGGCACATCGGACGCGGATACACCGGCGGACGACTGCCCCGCATGCAAGTTTATGTCCCCCGCTGACGCGCAAGTCGAACGGGACGATTGTGCGATCCGCTTCGATTGGTCGGCGCATTCTGCCAGCCTAAAACGCTCTACTTGATCGGCACATTCTGTCAACTCAGAACATCTACCCTGTTCAGAGCCGCTTTTTTGAACCATTTTCGGAAACTTCTCCCTCAAGGAAATCTCCTGTCTCTTTTCCTTTGGTTCGATTATTCTATAACGTGAATATTTTATTGTCAATATGATATTAATCTGACATATTCGTAATTGAGGATAATTAGAAGCTCTTCATCTCAGTCGCTGCACACCTCTCCCCGATTTCTTATGATAAAAATGGGGTACTTTTCTGTGGGTTTGCCATGGCTTACTTTTCCACGACCTGGGGAAATGCTGAAAAATCAGGGAAGTGAAGGCAAAAATCCACAGAAAAGTGGGTCGTTTTTATCATCGAGCACGCAACCTTGCAGCATTGCGTGTATAACCGCCAAAGAGCGTGGGCTGTATTTTTTTGCCCGGCAGAGGTGTTGATCAACACTTAAACACGTTAAAAGCTGCTACCATCGCGTACATGGATAACGTTTACTTGGGATACGACACCGCATGGTGGTATTGGAGCAACGCGAAAAACGCACCGAAAACGCTGGCGACAGCAGAAAGGAGCGATCGCTTGACAGATTGCGCCGTGAACCAGCGTGCTGTGCTTGATGCCGTGGGCGGTAGCGCTGTTCTTGCTAACCGGCACCTTTCTGTTCTTGTGGATAAGAAATCGATTACCAGCACTAAAAGAGTTGCTTTTCATCATAGTCCAGCGTTGTTTCCCGATGGCTCATTTATCCAGCTTGTTCCCAACATCTGCATCGCTTCACCCGAATTGAGCTTTCTGCAGTACGCGGCAAATAAATCCCTGGTGAACACCATGGAATACGGATTTCAACTTTGCGGCACCTTTATCCCCGATACTGCATCGAAGCACGGCGTCGCATCGCGGCCTTCCCTTACCAGCGCGGATAAACTGTCGGCGTTTCTTGATGAATGCAAGGGGATGCGTGGCGTTTCGGCTGCTCGCAAGGCAGTTGCCTATGTGGTCAACGGAAGCGCTTCGCCGCGTGAAACCGCCGTATCGCTTCTGCTGACCCTTCCGTTGCGTATGGGGGGTTACGCCCTGCCATCGTTTGCCATCAATCATGAGCTAGCCGTCCCAAAAGAGCTGCAGGGGCTCACTCGTCGCAGGTCGCTGCGTGCTGATTTTTTCTGGAAAAACGCCTGCGTAGCGGCGGAGTACGATAGCGACATTGCGCATCTGGGATCAGAGGAGCTTTGCAACGATGCAACGAAACGCATTGCCCTTCATCGAATGGGGTACACAACATTTGCTTTTACGCGTGTGCAAGTTGACAGCCTGATCCTTATGGACGAAAGCGTGGCGGCTCTTCGCCGCGAGCTCGGAATCCGCATGCCTCAGCGCCTCCCCGTCGATTATCGAGCAAAACAAGCTGAACTGCGAAAACAACTAGGATTACCATTCTTCTAGCGACCATTCCGCCTGCTTGGTCAAGCCAGAGCCCGCCAACAGAGATATCGCGGCAAATTGCAATGAGCGTTGGTGGCGCACCCTCCAGATAATCGAAAACACCGTCGCAGCGACCGCACGTCATCGATGCTCGTTGAACGACCCATGCCCCATCCCCCACGATGAGCGTTCGACGGCACATGTGCCCCGCGCCTTCTCCGCCATCTGCATTTCCCCAGTTCGAGCTTCATTCTTCCTTCAAACCGTTCGCGCACAATCAGACTCCTTGACTTTCCGCCTTCGTGCCCGAACCTTCTCTGCCGCCTTTCCGTAGGACTGTTATGGCATTCTTCGCCTTGACCTTCCGTCTTCGCGTCCCGCACCCTCTCCGCCACCAGGTGTCTTCGCGCCGCGCGTCATGATAAAAATGGGGTATTTTTCTGTGGGTTTGCCATGGCTTACTTTTTCACGACCTGGGGAAACGTTGAAAAATCAGGATAGCGAAGGCAAAAATCCACAGAAAAGTGGGTCGTTTTTATCATCGGGTAGAACTGGAGGGGAGCAAAGCGAAAGGGTGCGGACCGCTTCTGCATCAGGGGAAAGAAAATCCGGCAACGGAACAAAGAGAAGGGCATGCGCCGTTTTTATCGTTGGGAAGAAAACGGGAAAAGCAGGCGAAGGGACAGAAAAGGGACAAACGTCGTTTTATTGCCATTAGGGACAGAAAAAAGAGGACGAAAAAGAGATTCGCCCGGTGTTCTCGGGCGGCATTTGCGCTGATGGAGATTCGGCTGATATTTTCGGACGGCGATTGGCCTGGTGGAGCTTGAACGAGGTTCTGAATTACATTCGCCTCAGTTGCACGTCAAGAGCATCGTTTTCCAGGGCAGCGCGACCCATCACCGCGCATGCCTTATCGAACCAGGGCTCTTCAACAGAGTTATCGCGGTAGACAACAATGCGCGTTGGATGACAGATATCCTCCAGACAATCGGAAAGTGCCGCAAGATTTCCCCCGTAATACGCGGGAAAGCCCAGTTCATCGCGAAGAAACGCATACAGCTGCTCGACCAATTGAAAATCGCGCTCGCGTATTATGACCGTTTTCATGGCCGAACCCTTCCCTTTCATAGCATGCCGACAAGAACGCCGTTTAATAGAGCTGCGTAAACGACTGATAGTGGTCATCCGTGTAGAAAATCAACCCGTCGTTTGAATAGCAGATGCGCTTTGCCCCGCGATACCCGCCCGCGTAATCGATGTCGCACTCTTTCCAGGTGCGTCCGCCTTTCTCGGGCAACAAGCCATCATCGTTGTAGAACGCGCCGCCGTCAATCGATTTACCGGGGCAAACATCCCATAAGTTACCTTTTTCGGCATCCCAACCCGCTTTTTTCGCTTTCGTCTTGGAAATGTAATTGGCAGGCAGCGTTTGGTAAAGATGCAGATAGAGCGCCACATGGTCTTTGTCGGTGTAGGTTCCGTCCTTGGAAACGGAAACACCTGCCGCTGAAGCCGCGCCCTCAGCCGCACTGCCGCCTGCCGCGCTCGCCTCCGAGCTGCCAGCACCACCATCGCCCGACGCCGCCGCGCTCGCAACCCCGTTGGCGCCGCCACCAGCTCCCGCAGCCCCACCAGCTCCCGCGCCGCCCCAAAGGGCGCACCCGGGCAGCAGCGCCAGACAAAGCGCCAGCAAAAACGCCACAAGGGAAGACAGAAGCGTCTTCCCTTGCTGAAACATCGTTTGCGTAAATGCGCTGAACGTATGTCGCGAACGCGCCACGCTACTCGCTTTCCGTAGCAGCCGCATCGGCCTGAACCGGCTCCAGCGCCTTCTTCTTGCCATTATGCGACTTCGCGCAGGTAGCAACCGCGCCGGACATTGCGATCAATGCGATAACATTCGGCAGAACCATGAGCTGGTTGAACATGTCCTGCATCTCCCAAACCAGATCGTTGGAAAGCAGCGAACCCAGGAACACGAAGAACACCGCCAGAACAGAGAACACAGGAAGCGCCTTTTTGCCAAACAGGTACACGAAGTTGATCTTGGAGAACAGGTTCCAGCCCAAGATGGTGCTGAAAGCGAAGAACAGCAGGCAGATAGCCACAAATGCATTGCCGAAACCCGAACCGAACATCGTGCCGAACGCGTACTGAGCCATGTTCGTCTTATTCAAACCAGCCGCGGAAATAAAGTCGTACGCCTGCGTGTTGATGGCGCCGTCCTGAATGTAAACAGCAGAGATAACAACCAAAGCGGTCATGGTAACCACAACGAACGTGTCAACGAAAACGCCAATGAAAGCAACAACGCCCTGCTCGTGCGGATCCTTAACGTTGGCCTGCGCGTGTGCATGAGGCGTAGAACCCATACCGGCTTCGTTGGAGAACAAGCCGCGCTTAGCACCCTGCGTCATTGCCGCAATAATGCCACCCACAGCACCGCCGAAATACGCCTCGGGGTTAAATGCGCTCTCGAAAATCAACGCAAATGTTGCAGGAATGGTGTCAAGACGCGTGCACAGAACAACCAAGCCGCCCACCAGGTAAATAACAGCCATCAGGGGAACCAGCTTCTCCGTAACGGACGCGATACGGGAAACACCGCCCACGAACACGAAGCCTGCAACAAGCGCGATGATGATACCCACAATCCACGGAGCAATGCCGAACGCGGTAGAGCACGTAGAAGCAATGGAGTTCGACTGAACCATGCAGCCCATGAAGCCCAGAGACAAAATGATTGCTACGGCGAAGAATGCTGCCAGGAACTTGCCCAGGCCGCCCTTAAATGCGGTCAGAATGTAGTAGACCGGGCCGCCGTGAACGTTGCCGTCTTCGTCAACCTTCTTGGTCATCTGCGCCAGAACAGCCTCGGCGTAATTCGTGGCCATGCCCAAGAACGCGATGATCCACATCCAAAGGATAGCACCCGGGCCGCCCGCCAAGATTGCACCGCACGCACCAACGATGTTGCCCGTGCCAACCTGAGCGGCAATAGCGGTTGCCAGCGCCTGAAACGAGCTCATGCCGCTTTCCTGCTTGCCGCCGCGCAGCGAAAAGCCGCCGAACATGCGGCGCCAGCCTTCGGCAAAGCAGCGAATCTGCACGAAACGTGTGCGAATGGTAAAGAACAGACCTGTTCCCACCAACAAAAAGAGCAAAACGTAATTGGATAGATACCCGTTGATAGTTGTGACTACCCCGAGAGCAGCTGCCTCCATAATCCCTTCTTTCTTTCTGCAGCGCTAACTGCGGTTTTAGTCTCTGAAGAGGGATAAAGCAGGCACCACGATGCCACACGATCAACCCCAGCTCTGTCCTTTAGCCTGAGAGATTCGGCGACTCCGCCTGCGCGGGCGGCTCACCTTGCACCTTCGGCACTCATTCAAGAGTTCTCCAGAGCTTCCTCCGCACTCTGTTTCTCCGTCCATTATGGAAATCCAAAGCGTTTCATAGGAAGGTAATGAATAATACGAAGATGGATTATGAGCATGTAACAATTCCAAAACAAGTGCGAAACAATTTGCTTGGGGGCGTGCGGTAGACTCCGCGCCGTAAACGGTAAAAGTGCGCTTGTTGTGCAGTGGAGAAGCAGCTACGACGCTGCCGAGCTCGGCAGTCATGCAGGCTGCGGCGCCATCCGGTCACCGTTGCGGAGTGGGCAACGGCACTGCCAGAAACCGTTGCAGAGCAGGCTATAGCATGCTGAACGCCGCAGCAAACGGCAAAAAGCGCCTCCGCCACACGGCAGAAGCGCTTTCTTGAAGTCGAAACAACACGCGGAACGCGCATGCGGCCTTCCCGCAATTTCTACGCGAAGTACGCCACGCCACCTTCAATAAGCGGCTGGAAGTTGTTGCCCGGCACGTTCTTATACAGACCCGCACCCGCGCGCTCGGAGTGGCCCATCTTGCCCAGTACGCGGCCATCGGGGCTGGTGATGCCTTCAATTGCCAGAACGGAGCCGTTGGGGTTCACGTTCCAATCCATGGAAGGAACGCCCTGCTCATCAACGTATTGCGTGGCAATCTGACCCGCCGCCTTCAGCTGCTCAAGCAGCTCAGGCGAAATCACGAAGCGACCTTCGCCGTGGCTGATGGCAATGTTGTGGACGTCGCCCACCTGGCAGCGCGAAAGCCAGGGGCTCAAATTCGACGCCACGCGCGTGCGCACCAAACGGCTCTGGTGACGGCCAATCTCGTTGAACGTAAGCGTGGGGCACGCATCGTCCATGGGGCGGATGTCGCCATACGGCACCAAACCCAGCTTCACCAGCGCCTGAAAACCGTTGCAAATGCCCAGCATCAGACCGTCACGATTCTGCAGCAGGTCACGCACTGCCTCGGTCACTTCCGGAGCGCGGAAGAACGCGGTAATGAACTTCGCGGAGCCATCGGGCTCGTCGCCGCCGGAGAAACCACCCGGCAACATGACAATCTGGCTTTCGCGGATAAGCTGAGCCAGGCGCTGCGTGCTTTCGGCAACAGCAGCAGGCGTCAAGTTGTTGATGACGAACGTCGTTGCGGTGGCACCTGCGCGCTCGAACGCGTGAGCGGTATCGTACTCGCAGTTCGTGCCCGGGAACACGGGAATAACCACGCGCGGCTGGGCAATCTTGCCAGAGAACACGTGCGGCGCGGCAGTCGTGTAGCTGATCGCCTCAACGGCTTCGCCTGCCTTGCGGTACGGATACACCGGCTCAAGCTTGCCTTCCCAGGCTTCCTGCAACTTGGCCAAGCACACGTGCGCGTCGCCCGCAGTGAGCACATAATCGCTGGTCGTCGTGCCAATTTCCAGCACATGCATCTGATCGGTGGGCGCAGGCAAAGCAGCACCCGGCGCCAGCTCCACCAGGAAGCTGCCATACGCGGGAACGAACAGTTTGTCGGCTGCGAAGCCCTTCGCAAGCGCAACGCCCAGTTGATTGCCAACGCACATCTTGAACAGGGCTTCTGCCAGGCAGCCATAGCCTGCCGTGGACACAGCCAGCGCGTCATGAGCAGCCGTAAGGGCTTCCACGGCATCAAGCGCTTCCTGCATACCCTGGACCTGCGGCATAACGCCATCTTCCTGATACGCCGGCGCAATCAGCACCACGCGGTTTCCCGCAGCCTTGAACTCAGAAGACACAATACGGTCCACGTTTCCGCAGGCCGTGGCGAAGCTGATAAGCGTAGGCGGAACATCCAGGTTCTCAAAGCTGCCGGACATGGAGTCCTTGCCGCCAATGGAGCCAACGCCCAGGTCAACCTGTGCCATAAGCGAGCCCAGAAGCGATGCCGTGGGCTTGCCCCAACGCGCAGGATCTTCGCGCAGGCTGCCGAAATATTCCTGGAACGTGAAGTACGCGTCCTTGCGCGAGAAGCCCGCAGCAATAAGCTTGGAAATGCTTTCCACAACAGCAATGTAGGCACCCACAAATTGGTTGCTCTCGGACAGATACGGGTTATAACCCCAGCTCATGCCGCTGCACGTGGTGGTCTCGCCATCAACGGGAAGCGTTGCGACCATAGCCATGTTCGGCGTGAGCTGCGTTTTGCCGCCAAACGGCATAAGCACCGTGGCCGCACCGATCGTGCTGTCGAAGCGCTCGGAAAGGCCCTTGTTCGACGCAACGTTGATATCGGTCAGAACGCCCGCCAAGCGATCCTCAAGCGACGCGCCTTCCGTAGCGGCCCAAGCAGGAGCGTACACGCCACCCTGCTGCACATGAACGTCCATGCTCTTCGGGGCGCCGTTGCTGTTCAAGAACGCACGCGAAAGATCAACAATCGTATCGTTGTTCCAGGTCATACGCACGCGCGGTTCCTGCGTAACAACAGCAATCGGCGTGGCCTCCAAGTTTTCCTCGTGTGCGAGCGCGATGAACGCGTCCACGTCTTCGGCGGCAAGCGCCACCGCCATGCGCTCTTGGCTCTCGGAAATGGCCAGCTCCGTGCCATCCAGGCCGTCGTATTTCTTCGTCACGCGGTTCAGGTCAATCTGCAGGCCGTCGGCCAGCTCGCCCACGGCAACGGAAACGCCGCCCGCGCCAAAGTCGTTGCAGCGCTTGATCATGCGGCATGCATCGCCACGACGGAACAAACGCTGAATCTTACGTTCAACAGGCGCGTTGCCCTTCTGGACCTCAGCACCGCACGTCTCAATGGAGCTCGCATCGTGCGCCTTCGAGGAACCCGTGGCGCCGCCGATGCCGTCGCGACCCGTGCGACCGCCCAAAAGGACAATGACATCCGTGGGAGCAGGCGTCTCGCGACGAACGTGGTCGGCCGGCGTGGCACCCACAACCGCGCCCACTTCCATGTGCTTTGCGGCATAACCAGGGTGATACACTTCGCTGACCTGGCCTGTTGCCAAGCCAATCTGGTTGCCGTAGCTCGAATAACCCGCAGCTGCCGTGGTTGCCAGCTTGCGCTGCGGCAGCTTGCCAGGGATGGTTTCGGAAACCGGCACCAGCGGATCAGCGCACCCGGTCAAGCGCATGGCCTGGTACACGTAGCTGCGGCCCGAGAGCGGGTCGCGGATAGCGCCGCCCACGCACGTTGCCGCGCCGCCGAACGGCTCGATCTCGGTGGGATGGTTGTGCGTCTCGTTCTTGAAAAGATAGAGCCAATCCTGCTCTTCCCCGTTCACATCGCACTTGATTTTCACCGTGCAGGCGTTGATTTCTTCGGATTCGTCCAGGTTCTTCAGGATGCCCTTCGCCTTCAGGTACTTCGCGCCAATGGTTCCCATGTCCATAAGACAAACGGGCTTCTCATCGCGGCCCAGCTCGTGGCGCATGGCAAGGTATTTCTCGAAGGCGGCGGCCACCGCGGCGTCGTCGATCACGGGGTTCGTGAGCTCAGTGCCAAACGTAGTGTGGCGACAGTGGTCAGACCAGTACGTGTCAACGACCTTGACTTCAGTAATAGTAGGATTGCGCTTTTCGACCTCGCGGAAATGCTTCTGGAAGAACACGATGTCAGCCAAATCCATGGCCAGACCGCGCTCTTTGATGAACGCTGTCAGCTGCTCTTCGGTCAGGTCGATAAAGCCTTCCACTACTTCAACAGGTGCGGGCTCGGCAAACGTCATGGCCAGCGTAGCGGGAAGCTCAAGCGATGCCTCGCGGCTTTCAACAGGGTTGATAACGTAATGCTTCACGGCTTCGATATCCTGCTCGGAAAGCGCGCCTTCCAGCACGTACACCTTCGCGTTGCGCACCAGCGGGCGCTCGCCCTGGCTGATAAGCTGGATGCACTCGCTTGCGCTATCGGCGCGCTGGTCAAACTGGCCCGGCAGCGCCTCCACGGCAAACAGCGCGCCCTGAGCGCCTTCGACCTGCGGAAGCTCGAACGACACCGTGTCAGACTGAGGCTCACTGAACACGGTGGGCACGCACTGAGCGAACAGCTCTTCGGTCAGCCCCTCCGCATCGTAGCGATTGATGATGCGAACCTTTTCCAGACCCGCAATGCCTAAGATGTCACGTAGCTCGCTGGCAAGATGCTGCGATTCAACATCAAAGCCTGGCTTCTTTTCAACGTAGACGCGCTGAACCATGAAATCCACCCTTCAAATGTGCGCCGACGCGCACGTCTTCCGCTGTGCGCAAACGCGCGCACGCTTCGCCAATACTTCCAAACGCTTCTTGTGTTTTGCCGATGCCGAAAAACGGCACATAGATATATCTTTGCATGATACCGCTTCTTGACGCAAGCGCAGACGTGATGACGCCTAGGGGCAGAATTCTTTCACAGCAGACGAAGCGCAAGGGGAGGGCGAAGGGGACG